>JAJTHU010000154.1 GCA_021300055.1 Nitrosomonadaceae bacterium
GCGCCTCTTCGAGCGTCGCAAATTGCAGCTTATCGAGCTTGGAGACCCCGTCGACCAAGTCGGCAACAGCCTGCCCGAAGCGCTTGGCAATGTCGTCCTTGGTGGTGGGGGTGTCCTCAACAACGTCGTGGAGCATGGCGGCAATGAGCGCCTGCGCATCGAGGTGCCACTGCGCAAGAATTGTTGCCACGGCGAGGGGGTGCGTGATGTAGGGCTCGCCAGATTTGCGCGTCTGCC
Organism: Nitrosomonadaceae bacterium; assembly: GCA_021300055.1. Taxonomy (GTDB): domain Bacteria; phylum Pseudomonadota; class Gammaproteobacteria; order Burkholderiales; family Usitatibacteraceae; genus UKL13-2. The sequence continues at coordinate 238 of JAJTHU010000154.1, forward strand.
CCTCGTGCGCATCGCGCGCCATATCATAAGCGGCCTGCACTTTTTCGACGTCGGCAGGCTTGAGATAGCCCTTGATCGCGGACAGTAGGCCAGAGGCGTCAGTCTGTAGCGTCTGCCCGACGATGGGCGGACTGATAATCGAAAAGTCGCTCGGCGGGGTCAGGCCAAGCGATTCGAAGTCAGCGGCGCCGGTGCTCGCGCCGCTGCTCTGTGAGGGCGAAGGACTGGTATTCGGCATATCGAATCACGTCCTCCGCACCGGCTTACATGTCGGCAGGAACAGTCGGCAGCGCTGGGACCTGCGGCTTAAGGATTTCAGCCGTGATGTGGCCGCCGGCAATCTCGCGCAGCGCGACGACGGTTGGCTTGTCTTTGCCAGCATCGACATACGGTGCCGAACCCAATGCCAGTTGGCGTGCGCGCGTGGTCGCGGCGAGCGTCAACTCGAAACGATTCGGAATAAGCTTAATGCAGTCATCTACGGTGATACGGGCCATCTTGGAACTCCAGGTAAAGCGTGACAAAAAATGTGGCAGAGCGCGTGACAAATGCACGACGGGTGCGAGGTCCAATAGACCCAGCACGCACATCTTAAATGACTCATTACTTCGGCGGCTACTTCAGCACTTACGGCAACGATTATTTCAGCAGGTCAGCGTGAGCCGCGATCTGCCGCGCGGCGGTGAGGCGACAAGCGCGTGTGATCGCGACCAAATCCTCAACAGCTACGCCAAAGTCTTGATTAATAATAACATAATCGGCTTTATGGACGTGCTTTAGGTCCTCGCGTGCCTCTGATAAGCGGCGCTGAATGACCTCGGCCGAGTCTTTGCCACGCTTAATCAGTCGACGTTCCAGTTCGTCGATCGACGGCGGCAAGATGTACAGGTAGATCATGTCAGGGAACAGCTTTTTGACTGCGCGTGCCCCCTGCCAATCGATTTCGAGCAAAACATCCGCGTCCTTGGCCCGCTTAGACTCGATCCATTTTTTGGACGTGCCATAAAGATTGCCGTACACCTCGGCGTGCTCCAAGAACTCGTCTTCAGCGACAAGCGACTCAAATTTCTCACGGGTCACGAAGTGATACTCGCGCCCATCGACTTCGCCCGGCCTTGGCGGGCGTGTCGTGTAGGAAACCGAAAGTTCAATACTGCGGTCGCGCTCGAGCAAGGCTGCGACCAAGCTTGATTTGCCCGCGCCTGAAGGTGCCACGACAGTGAATAGGCAGCCGCTCATTTGAAATTTTGGATGCCGTGCGTGTACACGATCATGCGCCTACTCGATGTTTTGAATCTGTTCACGCATCTGCTCAATGAGTACCTTGAGCTCAATCGATACGTTGGTGGATTCCGTTGAGACCGATTTTGAGCCCAGTGTGTTGGCCTCGCGGTTAAGTTCTTGCATGAGGAAATCGAGACGTTTGCCAACGCTGCCGCCTTGCTTTAACACGCGTCGCACTTCGCTGACGTGCGCACTGAGCCGGTTGAGTTCCTCGGCGATGTCAATCCGCGACGCAAACAATACCGCCTCTTGCTTGAGCCGATCATCGACGCTACCGCTCGGACTACCCGCATTGCTACTAGTGGCGCCTGCCTCGACGAGCTTCTGCCGCAGCTTTTCTTCGTAAGCAGCCACCATTTGCGGCACGATCGGTGCGACTTTGGCGACAAGCTGTTCGATGGCATCAAGGCGCTCAATGATCATCTGCGCGAGCTTCGCACCCTCACGTACGCGCGTTGCATCGAGTTCGGCGACGGCGCGAGCGAACACGCCCAGCATCGCGTCGCGCACTTGGTCGGTCGACACCTCATTCGTGGCCATGACAGCGGGGCTGCGCAAGATGTCGGCCACGGATAGCAACGCTGCCTGCGGAAATCGCCGCTGGACCTGCGCCTGCAAGTTTTCAAGCTGCGTGAGGGCGGTGTCGTTAATCTCGCCGCTCGTTTTGCTGGGATCCGCTGTGAAGGTCACACGACAATCCACCTTGCCACGCGATAGTGCCGCGGCGAGTTGCTCGCGCATGGCCCCTTCGAGGCCACGAAACTCTTCCGGCATCCGCGTTTGAAACTCGAGGTAGCGGTGGTTCACCGACTTGAGTTCTAGCGCGACGCGCCCGTGGGCAAGATCGCCCGTTACGGCGGCGAATCCAGTCATGCTCTTAACGGCTTGGCTCATTGGGGGCGCTAGGGTTCAGAAAGAAGAAAAGCGATGAGAAATGGCGTGAATCAGGTACGACTTCCGCGACAACCAGAGACGGCTTGCGACGAATGGTCTTTGCGCCCGTATTAAAGGGGTGGTTGCCGCTATGTCGGCTGCATGGGAATAGGGCACAATTATAGTCACTCACTCAATTTTGAGACCGACACCATGACTTAGGAACGCGCCGCGTTCTCGTCGCTGTCGCGCCCCAACGGATTGCATGGCCACACAATCGAATCAGCCGCTGCCTGAAGGGTATCAGCTGCAACAGTACACCATCGACAAAGTCTTGTCGTCGGGTGGCTTTTCGATCGTCTATCTTGCCCACGACAAAACTGGGACGCCGTACGCCGTCAAGGAGTATCTTCCGGCGGCGTTGGTCGTGCGTGCCGATGGCGCTGACGTCAACATCAACTCTGAAGAGAACCAGAGTGTTTTTCGCCACGGTCTGAAGTGTTTCTTTGAAGAAGGCCGCTCTCTGGCCATGATTTCGCATCCGAACATCGTCCGCGTGGAGAATTTCTTCCGCGCCAATGAGACGGTCTACATGGTGATGCAGTACGTCCGTGGCCGCACCCTACAGTTCCATATCCAAAGGCATCGCCACGAGTTTTCCGAGAGCTTCATCCGGCGCATGTTCACGCATTTGCTCAATGGCCTGCGCGAGGTGCATGCCAACAAGCTGCTGCATCTTGATATCAAACCGGGCAACATATACATCACCATGGGGGGCAAGCCGGTCTTGCTCGATTTCGGCGCGGCGCGGCAGTCGCTAACTGACGACGCACCAAAACTACGCCCGATGTACACCGCTGGCTATGCTGCTTCCGAGCAGTATCGGCAAGCCGAACTGATGGGGCCGTGGACGGACATTTATGCCATTGGCGCGACGATGTACACCTGCATCGGCGGCATCCACCCCCCGCCCGCCAATGAACGCATCGAAGAAGATCGCATTGAGCCACTGCGCGAGTTGGCGCGCGCGACATTCTCGGAAGATCTGTACGACATCGTCGATTGGTGTTTGCAACTTGACCACCTCGCGCGACCGCAATCTGCCTTCGAGTTGCAAAAAGCGCTCATGAAAGACTCCAGCGAATGGCGCGATGACGTGATTGCTGGTGAGGCTGAGCGCGGCTTTACCAACAAGCTCAAAGCCACTCTCAACAAGAAGATCTTCTGACGCGGCCGCCTCGATGCGTTTTACTATTTTTCAGGATAGTCACATTGGCGGACGCAAGGTCAACCAAGACCGGCTCGCGTACTCGTACTCCAAAGATGTGATGTTGATGGTGATCGCGGACGGCATGGGCGGCCACGCGCGCGGCGAGATCGCCGCCGAAATTTCCGTCAATACGCTCAACAACTGCTTTCAGGCAGAAGCCCGCACGACGCTGCGCAAGCCCCGTGAATTTCTTGAGAGCAGCATTCAAGCAGCGCACCGCGCCATCGTCGCATTTGCAGACAAGAACGACATGCTCGAGTGCCCACGCACTACCATCGTCGCAGCGGTGCTACAGCACGGCAAGGCGCAGTGGGCGCACGTGGGTGATTCGCGTCTATATCTGTTTCGGGGTGGCAAACTCGCAACCGCCACGCAAGACCACTCGCGCGTGCAGCAGATGATCGATGCGGGTATCCTCACGCCGGAGCAAGCGGCGGTGCACCCAGATCGCAACAAGATTTACAACTGCCTAGGTGGCGTGTTGCCGCCCACAGTCACGCTCTCAGATGAGTGGCCGCTACAGGTCGGCGATAGCATCCTATTGTCGACCGATGGTTTCTGGGGGCAGCTTAATGCCAACTTCATCGCCGCCAAACTCGAGCGCGAGGATCTCCTGTCGCTGGTACCCAAGCTGATGGAAGAAGCCGAACGAAAGGCCGGCTCCGAATCAGACAACCTCTCCGTGGTGGCGATGACGTGGGAAAAACAAGACGAGCTTGATGAACAAGCGGGGCCGTCCGGTAACGCAACCATTCCGGGCGATATGTTCACCTCGTCAATGAATACGACGCAGCAGTTTGCCGCAACCAAAGAAGTGATCTCGGACGATGAGATCGAAAAAGCAATCGCCGAAATTCAAAGCGCTATCAAGAAAGTCAGCAAATGAATCGTTCGTTTAATCGCGGCGCTAATGCGTTGCGCCCGGTCAGCATTACGCGCCATTACACCAAGCACGCAGAAGGTTCAGTTCTGATTGCGATGGGAGACACCAAGGTGCTGTGCACCGCGAGTGTTGAGGAGCGCGTGCCACCGCACAAGAAAAACTCTGGCGAGGGCTGGGTGACCGCTGAATACGGCATGCTGCCGCGCTCGACCCATACGCGTTCTGATCGCGAGGCAGCGCGTGGCAAACAGACTGGACGCACGCAGGAAATTCAGCGCCTGATCGGCAGGTCTCTGCGCGCCGTCGTGGACCTCAAGCGCTTGGGCGAGCGCCAGATCACCCTCGATTGTGATGTGTTGCAAGCGGATGGTGGTACGCGTTGCGCCTCAATCACAGGCGCGTTCATCGCGTTGCACGACGCGGTCTCGGTGTTGATCCGCAAGGGGCTCATCACGCAATCGCCAATTCTGGATTTTGTGGCGGCGGTGTCGGTTGGTATCAGTGCTGAGGACGGGGTAGGAGTGTTGCTCGATCTCGATTACGTCGAAGACTCAAGCTGCGAAACCGATATGAATGTCGTCATGACTGGTGCGGGCACGTTCATTGAAATTCAAGGAACGGCGGAGGGTGCGCCGTTCACGCGCGCGCAGTCAGATCAATTGCTTGCGCTGGCAGAACAGGGGATTGCACAGTTAATTGCGGCGCAGCGCGAGGCATTAGCGCGCTAACGCGAAGCATGCCTATCGTGCATGTCGTGCATATTGCTCGATAAAGGCGCGATCGATGCGGTCTTTCCAGCGCCATACCCACTCGCCTTCCCAAGAGAGCGGGCCCCACGAGCCGATTGCATATTGCCGCCCCGTTGCGATGAGGTAGAGGGCGCGACGCTGGGGGACATAGGGCCGCAGTTGGTTGCCTTCCAGTTGGCGTAGTAGGTTATCTGCCAACGGTGGGCCAGCGCGCACCGCATACACGCCTGATTTTGGTCGCGGATAGGCCGCCATCGTCGCGCAGTCGCCCACGGCAAACAAGTCGGTCTGGCCGCTCACTCGCAGCGTGGGGTCCGTCAGCACATAGCCCTGTGCGTCGCACGGCAGCCCCGATTGCTTGAGCCACACGTGTGCCGCTGCTCCAAGTGAGACGATCGTAAACGTGCTCGGCAAACGGCGGCCATCTGCGAGCATAACCGCATCGGCGGTCACCTCTGTCGCCGCTTGGCCAGCAACGACATGAATGCCAGAGCGCTTCAGCGCGGCGAGCACGCGGCGTGCGAAACCCGCTGCCAAAGAGTTGCTGGCAGAGACCAAGGTAAGGTGCTGCCTAGAATTTGTGTGAGATGCCGTGTGTGCGAGTGCGAGTACGATCTCTATGCCACCTGCACCGCCGCCAACGACGACGGTTTGTCGTCCCTCATGTGTGCGAGCTACACATTCTTTTTTCCAGCGATCGATTGCGGCAACAAAGTTTGGCCAGGGACGGATGCCGATGGCGAACTCTCGTGCACCACGAATGCCGCCATCGTTGGCGGCCGAGCCGATGTCGACCGAGGCAACGTTGTAAGGCAACACTTCGCCGTTGTCACATGTCGCGATGCGGGCTACGGGATCGATTGCAACGACATGCCGTGCGACCAATCGTGCGCCCGCTCTCGCCGCTAGCGGCGAGAGCGGAATGCAGCATGCGTCAAGCGCGTAGTGACCCGCGATCCAGCCGGGCAGCATGCCCGAATACACCTGCTCCGCGTGTGGGGAGACGAGGGTAACCTCTAGCGCGTCGTGGTCTTTAGCGTCCGTCAAGATTCGCCGCGCCAATACGTCCAGCACGTGCACGTGCGCGTGGCCGCCACCGATTAACAGCAGTCGCTTCGTCACGAACCGGTGAAACTCAGATCACCAAACCAAGCGGTGACGGTTTCATTTGTCTGATCTGTGTCTGACCCCACCGCAATACCAATGACACGTGGTAGCGGCTGGTTGGGGCCGAGGCCGAATGCGGCGCGGTAATCCGCCGCAATATCGCGGCGCTCGCTCACCCATCGATTGGCGAGTGCATTCCCTGACTGAAGCACGATTTTGCGTACGCGATTGGTGTATGGACTCCAGCCGCTGGTGCCGATGGGATGGTTGTTATCCCAGACGTAGCAAAGCGCGGCGGTCGGAACGTCGTTGCTGATGACGCTGCGGGCAAGGCGGATGCGTGTGCGATCTGCAAATGACAGCGCATCTAGCGGCACATCAAAGAAGATGTAGACACGTGCCGCATGATCGTCGCCGAGCTTGCGATGAAAGTCGGCATCGCGTAGTGAATGGTCCACACGCCAACGCCAACGTAGCACCGGTGTCGCGTGTAAATCGATATCAGCTGAGAGACCGACGCTGCCAGCGGAATCATGCGACTGCACCTTCAGTACGGTGACGCCTTCGTCTTCCACGAACGAAAAGCGGTTTACGCCCGTCTTAGGGATGGTAAGCAAGCGAAACGTCGGTGTAATGCTGCTGCCGGCGGGGCGCGATGAAAACGCGACGAGTGCACCACTTTTGTTTTTTACGGGCACGGAGTCCGCACCCGCTGCGATCGACTCCGCCGCCAAAGCAATGAGCATCATCGCAAGGCAAAACATCAGCGCAATCGATCGGGTGGCAGAGTGATTTAGTTGCAATGGCATTCGCATCGTACGTGACGCGGACAGGTTTAGTCAGGCCATGAGTATGCCAGCGGCGGCTTGAGCGCTTTCAGTTGCGCGAGATCGTCGGGACGGTCTACGTCCCAAAGCGGCGCCGATTCGTGCAGCGAAAGCCCAACCGCCGCAAGTGCCCGGCGCTGCTGTGCCATGACTGTATCGGTTCCCCACGCAATGCCAGCAAACATTGCGGCGTGTATGCGCCGTGCGGCGATCAGCACATACCCACCATCTTCAGCGGGGATGATGCTGACGTCGTGCGTGCTGAGAGCGGCGAGTGCAGTGTCAATGTGCCTTGCGGTCACGGCCGGGCAATCCGCGCCGACGATCGCCGCGCGTGAGTGGCTCTTAAGCGCGGCGTTGAGCGCGCGCAGCATGCGTTCGCCGAGGTCACCTTCGCCTTGCGAGGTCAGGTCAATGTCGAAGTCTTCCCCGCACTCGATAAAGAAGTGTTCGTCAACGCTCGGTGTGCATGCAAGCAGTACGTCGGCTTGGCTACGTGCCGCAGTGAGCAGTGCGCGCTCAACCAGCGCCGCATGCAGCATAGCGGCGTGGTTGGCGCCTAAGGTTGGAATCAAACGCGTCTTGACGCTGCCCGGTACAGGGGCTTTAGCGAAGACGATGACCATTGCATCAGCGTTCAAGTGACGGCCTCGGGTTCTCGTATTGTTTCCGTAAGTCATCAGGATTGGCGCCGCGCCAATATGCAAAGCGTAGCCGCCACATCAACCATATGGTGCGCCACACACCGTTCTTTTCCCAGCGACGCCCCGACGTTGCCACGCATGCGCGTAGACACGCCGGTCGCGCGCTTGCGCGCAATCGCTTACTGAGTTCGATATCTTCCATGAGCGCCTGTTGTGGGACACCGCCGACGGCCTCCAGCAGTTCGCGTGCAACGAAGATGCCTTGGTCGCCGGTGGCAATGCCGGTCCATCGCGACCGCACATTCATCATCCGCGCGACGATTTGTAGCATGGGGTGCTCACCAGTGATGGTGACATCAAAGCGGCCCCATCGCTCGCCGTGTCGCGTTGCTGCCTGAATGAGTTGGAGTGCGTCGGCGGGGAGTAGGCTGTCGGCGTGCAAGAAAAGGAGTAGTTCACCGCGCGCGTGCCGCACACCTGCCTGTAGCTGACTGGCACGACCGCGCGGTGCAGTGACAACCAGATCGGCGAGCAATGCTGCGCGCGCCACGGTGTCGTCACTGCTGCCACCATCAACCACGATCACTTCAGCGCCCGTGGCACGGCAATTCTGGAGCGCCGTGAGCGCAGTGCCGATGTTGGCAGACTCGTTGAGCGTCGGGACGATGATGGAAAGCCAGGTTCGCGATTGCACGATTGCCTTAGGCAAGGGTTAGGCGAATGTTGGTGAATGATCACGCTCTGGGCGTTCGCCATGAGTGCATCGCAACCAAACTCGCCAATTGACGGGCGCTTTCAAGCATTTTCGCCCCAAACTGCCCGCCAATTGGCGAGTTTCACTTTGGGACTGCACGCGTGTCGTTAATCGACCAATCGTAATCAAGGAACGCAATTGGGACTTGGCCTGCTGCGACCGCCGCTTGCTCGCTTGGCGTATCGCCTAGTAGCTTTGCGTAGCGTGCAAAGTAGCTCTCAAGCGTGCGGGTAGAGGGCGCTTTCCCGTCGAATCCAACGAGTCCGCGCTCCCAATCTTCTCGGAACCACTTAAAAATCATCGAGACCTCTAGACGACCGTCGCGAACACGATTGCGTGTGCGATCTGAAAGGAAGCGCACTGCTTGCTCTTCGAGCTGTTCCGGTAAACGGTCGGCATAAAACGCCTCTGCTCTGAGCGCAGGACAGCCGATCGACGCGCAGTTGAC
>JAJTHU010000032.1 GCA_021300055.1 Nitrosomonadaceae bacterium
GGACAGCGCCTTGTTCTGGTCAATCAGGCTGTCACGGATACAGCCTATTGGTCGGATTCCGCCCAATACCGAACCGAAATTGACAGCTTCACACGTATTCGCGCACAAGGTTCAGGCCTAGCCGCGCGGTCGTTTATCGCCGAGACCAAGGACGGTCGGACACTTCGCTACGGCAACCCCAGCATCAGCCCGTCAAGTGTCGTTCAGGCAGTTGTGCAGCCATTCGTCAACCAAGCTGGTAACGCGCCTGCAACGCCAGATCCAAAATCCGGGCCGATGTCTTGGGCAGTTAGCGAGGTGTTGGATCGTGCAGATAACTACATGCGTTTTGAGTATGAGCAGGACATGTCGACCGGTGAGCACCGTCCGAAACGCATTCGCTACGGTGGCAAGAATTTGCCAGCGCATGCAGCGGTGGGCTTCACCTACACATCTCGCAACGACGCATGGACTCGCTACGTCGACGGCGCACGCAATGACCTTCGCTCTCGGTTGAGCTCAATCACGACTCACGTTGGTGCCAATCTCGACGCATCGGCGGGAGCCGTTGTGCGCACATACAAACTGAGTTACGAGCGAAGCGAATCCAGCGGCCGCAGCTTGCTAACCTCGGTTGAGCCCTGCGCAACGCATCCCAACACAGGCATCGAATCATGCTTGCCGAGGACGACCTTTGACTGGGGCAAGCCAAATCAGAATCAGCAACCAGGGTTCGTAAGCCGCGGCACTTGGGCGAATGGTCCAATCTTGACCACAAACGGGATCTTTGGCGGGTTCAGCTACTCGGCGCTGCACGCCGAATACTTCACCTTCGCAGACTTAAATAACGACGGGCGCACAGACCTGCTCGAGCAGCGTGAGACGTCGGCAAACTTGTCCGTGCCGGACGACCGGTTCATGACGGCAGCGGTCAACGATGCCAACCCGAAAGGCCGCGGTACGTACAAGAATCAGTACCGGTACTTCCATAACACAGGCGCAGGATTTGCCGGATCCACATACAGCATTAGTACGGGCGAAGAGTTCGTGGTGCTCGGGACTGGTGATTTCAACGGAGACGGTGCACTTGACATCGTCGTTGAGACCAAGGTTGGCTCCACCCTTGCGCAACGTATTTGCGTTTCACCGCTCGCGTCGAGCACGGCAGCGCCGTCCAGCCCAATCACGTTCACATGCGGTGACCCATTGCCGGCGTCGTTGGGTATCTCTAACTTTGTGGACCGGTTGCCATTCGTCGTTGACGCATTGGGAAATGGGCTCTCCTCAATCTACGGTCCCTACAACTACGGCTCGTTTGGTGAACCCCTAGGGGCAACGCTCTGCGTTGTCTCCAACCCGGCAGGTGTCACTCGGACGAGTGCACCAGTGATGTCATGCAGCCTTCGTGCTGACGCACCGGCCGGCGTGCTGCGACCAGTAGAGCGCAATGTGCAGTTTATCGAGAACCAAAGATTCGACCACATTAGCTTTGAGCAGATGGTCGACTTCTCGGGCACTGGCAAGCCAAACAACGTGCGTTGGACGAAGCCCTACTTGACCAGGTTTACCGATGACGGTGGCACGACTGTTACCTCTCAGTGGCGCTGGCTAAATAAACAACCGATGCTCGTCGCCACTGACTTTGCGGCGAACATGGCCTCAACGACAAACGCAATCGCAAGCTACGTCTATCCTGCTTACGACTTACCAACTAGGCCTAACCCGTTCCTCGCTGAGTTCCCGTACCAATTTGACGTGGGCAAGTACGGCTCGAACGCAGCTGACTTTAATGGCTCGGGCTACTCCAGCACGGCATTCGGCTTTATCGAGTACCAGTCCGGCAGATACAACCCTAACCGCACCGACTTCACCGTCTGCATATCCACCGGGCGAGCGCTCGACTGTCGTGTGCGTAAGAAGTACAGCGGGCTTGACGTAACCGATGGCGCGACCACGGAGCCGCTGCTGCGCTATCGCCAACTGCGCAGCATCGGACAATTTGAAGGAGACGGCGCGCCAACGTTACTGATGGAGCGCTTGAGCATGGGTGCGGATCAGCTCAAGCCAATCGGGACCGGTAGGATTCAGTTCTGTCGCCTGATGGGCGATGACACCACAGGTGGATCCGGTGCAAACGATGACAACTTCAGTTGTCGAGACGCATCACTTCCCCAAGAGATCTTCCGCGGATATCTGCCCGAAGACATCAACACCACAGGGCGTGCCTTCCCCGTTTTCTTCGGTGACTTCCTTGGCACGGGGCGCACCCAAATCATGTCCTACAAGGGTGGTGCTTACCAAAATGGCGTGTGGGTTGAGAATGGCACCTGGGAATTGTATGAGCCCATCGATCGGGCGCTACCGGGTCAAGCGCTCGATCGCATCCATCGCGTCACCAATGGCATCGGTCACGTGAGCTCAGTTGAATACGCTGACGGTGTCGCCAGCGGCATCGTGACCCGCTCGGGAACCAGCACGTTGACCTATCCACGCTACGTCACCAGCGGTGTCGGCAAGATCGTGCGTCGCGTCACCATCAGCCAAGGTGGATTCGCCATCAAGTCCACACGCTACGACTATCAAGACGCGGCGGTTGA
>JAJTHU010000150.1 GCA_021300055.1 Nitrosomonadaceae bacterium
GCTCGCGACGGGGGCGTACCTGCGATGGTGGGACCGAGCTGGTTTTGGAAGTGTCGGTCGACGGCATGACCTCGCGAGGCATCCTGTTGCTGGCGCCCGTGCCATGCGTAAGCGAATCGCCGAAGGCGAGCACGACCGCGTCAGTCGGTAACGGCGCGAGTGGAGGCGCTTTGCTGCAGCCTGAAAGCAGTAACCCAATTGCAGCAATGCACAAGAATCTACTTGCGATGCTGCGCAGCGACCAGTGTGAAGGAATCGTTGCCCTAGTCATTGCGAGTTCGTCCCTTCTAGGGTGGAGTGCATGACCAGCCGTTGGGGCAATGCGCACGAGTCAGCCTCAGCCGCCCGACGCAGCTTGAAGCCAGCGTGAACACGTGTGCTCAAAAATTCCAGTTCGTCTCCGTTGATGCGCGCCGGAATGTCGCCATCCGGTAGCGGCAACACAAACGCATTGCCGCTGAGCGTGACCCGGAAGCGAATTTCGCTGCGTTGTTTGCCTGACCCCACCACTAACTTGCCCTCGGCTTTTTGGTATCGCTGCGAAACAGTCAGAGTTGCTTCTGCGTCGTCTGTGCCGCACCATTTGCCCGCCATCTGCGCGGGCACAACCCACAGCATCACGCGACTTGTTTTGTCTTTGCCGATGGGCTTGTCGGGCGCGGCGACGCTGCGCTCTTCGTCGGGCTGCCAATCACCCATATCCCAATCGTGCGACACCAAGCGTGTGCCCGGTTTGAGCGCAAGCAAGCGCTCGCGCAATTGCAAGTTCACGGCCGGCAGCAAATACATCGTGACCACGCTCGCCGGCGAGAGGTCGGTTTTGAAAAGATCTTCTTCCCGGAACTCCGCGCGTGCTTCGACCTTGGCAGCTTTGGCGTTGGCTTGCGCGCGCTTTACCAACTGCGGGTCAATCTCGACGCCAAGCCCACGCGCGCCATAGCGAGTCGCCGCCAAGATGACGACGCGGCCATCACCTGCGCCGAGGTCGATCAGGTAATCGCGTGCGTTGACTCTGGCGATATCAAGCATGGCCTGAGTCACCGCAGGTGGGCTTACGATGAACGGCACATCGACATCGACCGCTTGCGATGCGGAGCTTGCCGGTGTTGTTTGCGCCGACGCGCTCGAGACCGCCGTCGCTGTGGCAACAGCACAGAGGACCAGCAATCCGCTGCGTGCGCAGCGGAGCATCTTGCGGCTAGCTCGCATCGGGCTGACGAGAGGGGTGGGCATCTGCAAACGCTGGCAATTGCATGGCGCGGTCGTAGATAGCCATGATCATGGGGAATGGGTCGAGCGCGCAGGAGAACCGCTGTGCGTTGGTCACTTGCGGGACGAGGCAGATGTCGGCGATGGTTGGAAAGTCGCCCACGCAGAAGGGGCTCTGCACTGCACGGCGCTTTAGCATGGCTTCGAGGGCGGCGAAGCCTTCGTGTATCCAGCCGCAGTACCAGCGCGTACGTGCGCTCTCGTCCAATTTGAGGGGGTCGGAGAGGTAAGCAAGCACACGTGTGTTGTTAAGCGGATGAATATCGCAAGCGATGAGCTGCGCGATCTGCCGAGCGAAGGCGCGCGATTCGATGTCCGCTGGCAACAGCGGTGGGGTAGGGTATTTCTCCTCAAGATACTCAATGATGGCGAGCGATTGGGAGAGCCCAAGGTCACCATCCACCAAAAAAGGCACCAGCCCCTGCGGGTTCACTTCGCGGTAGGCGGCTTGCTTTTGCTCGCCGCGCACGAGGTGAACTCCGCGGCGTTCTGCCGTGAGTTGCTTCAAATTGAGCGCAATGCGTAGTCGAAACGACGCAGACGAGCGAAAATAGTCGTAGATGATCATTGCGGGTCGACGGTGCGCGAGCAACGCGGGCGCGATGCAAGTCTGCCATCACAGGAGTTTGGATGTCCTCAAAGTATAGCGACGCCTCCGCGTCGATTGAGCGTAGTCTGCCGCAGTTGCCGATCACGCGCGGCCGTGCGCTCAATTGGCTCGCATCGAGCGCGGCGGTTGCAGCGAGTGGAGACGAGCGCTTCGCCGACGATGGCGAAACACTCGATTTGCGCACGCGCGATCAACGACTTAAGCCGCTCAAGCCTGCTGCCGTGCTGTTGCTAGTTGTCGAGCGCGATGAACCGACCATTGTGTTCACACAGCGTACCGCGCACCTTACTGACCACGCGGGGCAAATTAGTTTTCCCGGCGGGCGTGTTGAGGAGTCCGACGCCAACGCTGCCGCAACAGCGCTTCGCGAAGCCCAAGAAGAAACCGGGGTGGATGCCTCCCAAGTTGAGGTGCTGGGCCACTTACCGCAATACACGACGGGCACGGGATATCACATCACGCCGGTCGTGGGGTGGCTTGCGTCGCCGCCGGTTTATCAGCCCGATGCGTCAGAAGTTTCAGAGGTGTTCGAGGTGCCCGTTAGGTTTTTGATCGACCCACGTAACCAGCGGCGCGAGGCGGCCATGTATCGGGGCCGGATGCGGGAGTACTACGCCATTCCGTTTGAGCATCGCTACATTTGGGGTGCGACGGCGGGCATGCTGATTACGTTTTCGCGAGTGGTATCCCACGCGGAAGGATGGGGCACGCTTGACCCCGTGCAGATGGCGCTCGACTCGGCCTAACGGTTCATTGCTCGGGACACAGACTAAAGGTTGTGTGAGCCGATCATCAAGCGCTCGTACTGATCGTATTTCTCGTTAATGCCGCCGCCCTCTCCGGGGGAACGCTTAACCGTGACCCAAACCTCCGACGCAAAGCCCTCGGCTGTTTCGACGGTGTAGTTGATTTCTTCTTCGGCGACCGCGCGCGCGGTTTCGAAGTCTGGGGCCTTCCAGTCGAATAGCAGGTGTTGCGCGAGCTGATCCTTGAAAATCTCAATATCGGCATCACTCACGTCGACAACCTCGGCGAGGGTCACCCGCGCACGGCGCGTGATCGACAGAAACGATTCGTCACAAAAACAACGCGGATTGCAGCGGTAGCCAGCAGAAAGGTCGCAAACCGTGAAGCCACCGGTGCATACCCATTCGTCGGCGTCGCAGGCGGCGGTGGCGGCGTAGCGTTCAGCGTCAGAGTCGTCTAGGCGGACCGCTTTGAGGAATTTGGGCATGTTGGGCGTGGCTATCTTTGGTGACCAATTTTGGCCAAGTTGGTTGTGGAACTTGGTCGCCAAATCGCGCACTAACGAAAGTGCTTAAATGTTTGGCATCAGTGCCGGGCCAGCAGGATCGGCCAGCAGAAACCCGAGGTTCCCCGTGAGTCGCCTACGCATTATCTTCGCTTTCGTTGGTTCGGTCGTGCTCGCCGCGCTGGCTGGCTGTGGCGCGGCGAATCTCGCCTATAACAATGCGCCGATGGCTGTCGCCTATGTTGTTGATGACTGGGTGGACCTGAAGTCTGAGCAGCGTGCCTTCCTTAAATCCCGGGTTGAGTCCCTGCTGGTGTGGCACCGAGCGAATGAACTGCCCGCGTATCAGCAACTACTTCGCGAAGCGATGGCGCGCGTAGCCCCAGCGCCACCCAGCGGTCAGTCGCCGAATAAATTCATCAGCCAAGCCGCCGCATCCACCACGGCATCGACAGCTCCTTCAGGCAACAGCGCGCCTGCACCCACGGTCCAAGATGTCAGCCGCCTCTATGCCGAGAGTCGACAGGCAATCGAGCGCGTTGCTGAGAAGGCCATGCCTGACATCGTCGCGTTCATGCAGACGCTTAAGCCCGAGCAAATCAGCTACCTCGAGCGCAAATTCACGGAAGACAACGCCAAGCTGGAGCAGCAGATGCGCGCGCCACTTGTTGAGCGCAAGCGCGCGCGTGTCACGCGGTACGTGGAGCGCTTTGAGGGCTGGATGGGCAAGTTGTCACCTGAACAAGTGGCACTTATCCAAGCGCGGGTTGAGCCGTTGCCGTTCTCCGAAGAACTGCGCCTAGCGGATCGGCGACGCTGGCAGGCTGAATTGCTGGCGATGCTGAAGTCTCGCCCGGACGCCGTGACGATCGAGCGCGAAATGCGCGTATTGCTGTTGACCCCCGAGGTGCGCCGCAGTGCGGAATATCGCGCGCGTTGGGCGGCGCAACAAGATGTGGTGATGAACCTGACTGCCGAGCTCATGGCGCTTGCCACGCCAAAGCAGCGCGAGTCTGTGCGCAAGCGCTTGGACGGTTACGTCAACGACCTCGCTGGCTTGCTCAAGACCTGAGCAACGCCGCGTCGAGGCGACGTCAACGCCCAAGCCGAGCCTTGAGGCGCTCCATAGTCTCAATCAGCCGCGCACGAATGCCCGGCTCAAAGGCTGAGTGACCCGCATCGGGCACGATCTGGTAGTCGGCCTCTGGAAATGCGCGCGCCAAATCACCCGCAGAGACGATTGGGCACACCATGTCGTAGCGACCTTGCACGATGGTCGTCGGGATGTGGCGAACGCGGTCGATGTTGTCGAGCAAGAAGTTGGGTGGCAGAAAGATATCGTGCACGAAATAGTGCGTTTCCATACGCGCAAGACCCAACGAAACGCGGTCAGAGCCGAAGTTCGCCACGACGCCCGGGTTGGGCAACAACGTCGAGCACGAACCTTCGTAGATGCTCCATGCGCGCGCCGCTGTTAGGTGCACTTTTGGGTCAGGGTCATGGATGCGCCGGTGGTAGGCGTGGAGGATGTCCTTGTGCTCATCGGCGGGTAGGTGCGAAACCAATGCGTGCCAGGCCTCTGGGAAGACGTTTCGCATGCCGTAAAGAAACCAGTCGACTTCGCTCTGGCGGCACAAGAAGATGCCGCGGAGAACCAACGCCATCACCGCGTGCGGGTGGTGCTCTGCGTAGGCAAGCGCGAGGGTCGAGCCCCACGAGCCACCGAACACAACCCAGCGGGCAATGCCGAGTTTGGTGCGTAGGCGCTCAATGTCCTCAACGAGTAGCGGCGTCGTGTTGTTCCGCGTTTCGCCCAGCGGCGTGGAGCGTCCCGCGCCGCGCTGGTCAAAGATGACGATGCGATAGAACGCAGGATCGAAAAACTGCCGATGAGCAGCAGACGCACCCGAGCCCGGACCACCGTGTAGGAACAACACCGGCACGCCCTTGGGATTGCCGGACTGCTCAAAGTACATCGTGTGGATGTCATCCAGCGGCAGGATGCCGGTCTCAAACGGCTCGATAGGTGGGAAGAAGTCGCTTCGTAAGGCCTGGGTCAGCGAGTCGGCGTAGTTTGGTGGAGTGGTCGGCGTCATGTGCGCAGGGTAGCAGGATTTGCGCTGGGGTTGCGCGATGGCCGCAGCGCGCAGGCTCGGTAGAGGGCTTGGTTGCTCAAGAAAGCGATGTTTTTCGGCCGTTTAGGGACGCGGTGGCCGCATGCTGCGGTGCAGTAAAATAGCCCAACAGGCTAGAAGAAGACCGGCGCCGCCCCGGCACTAACACTAAGGGATGATAAGCATGCTCTACCAGATGCACGAAATGCAGCGCGCGGTCATGGAGCCGTGGCGGTGGTTTGCCGAGGCCAGTATCGACGCCTTGCAGAACCCGTTTTCGCCGCTCTCGTACTCGCCGAACTCCAAGCGTGCGGCTGCAGGTTTCGACTTGATGCTGAGGCTAACCGGGCGCTACGAGCGGCCACCATTCGGCATCCCGCACGTTCAAGTGAATGGTGAGCAGGCTGACGTTAGCGAGTCGGTGCTGCTCGATCTGCCGTTCTGCCAGTTGCGCCACTTTGCGAAGTCAAGGGCGCGTAAGAATGAACCTGCCGTGCTGATCTTTGCGCCGCTTTCCGGCCACTTTGCGACCCTACTGCGCGACACCGTGCGCACCATGCTCCCCGAGCACGATGTGACGATCACAGACTGGAAAGATGCTCGTGAGGTTTCGCTCACGCACGGCGCGTTCAGTTTCGACGACTACGCGAATTACGTGCAGTCGTTCATTCGGTTCATGCAAGCGCGCCAAGCCAACGGATCGCGGGGAAGTCATCTTGTATTAGGATCAGGAATTATTTTCAAAAC
>JAJTHU010000084.1 GCA_021300055.1 Nitrosomonadaceae bacterium
CATGAAAAGCTTCGAGTCGCGACTTCATTGGCACTGCCACTTCATTCAAAAGCTCGAAGACGAGCCAGAGATCGAACTACGCAACGTCAATCGCGGCTTCGACGGCATGCGCTACGAGGTGCACGAGCTGGATGACCTTCCTGCCGAAGACAGAGCGCGATTCGACGCTTGGGCCGCTGGCCAAACGGGCTATCCGTTTGTCGATGCGTGTATGCGCAGCCTCATCGCCACTGGATGGATCAACTTCCGGATGCGCGCGATGTTGATGAGCTTCGCGAGTTATCAGTTGTGGCTGCATTGGCGCCTCACCGGCATGCACCTCGCGCGGCAATTCACCGACTACGAGCCGGGCATTCATTGGCCGCAAGTGCAAATGCAAAGCGGCGTGACGGGCATCAATACCATTCGCATCTACAACCCGGTCAAGCAGAGCGAAGACCAAGACCCCGACGGTGCATTTATTCGTCGCTGGGTGCCTGAGCTCTCCGACGTGCCGAGCGCCGCGATCCATGCCCCGTGGGAGCATGGCGTCGACGTGACTGCGTTCGGCTACCCCGCACCAATCGTGCCGCTCGAGGCGTCCACGCGCTTTGCGCGCGAAACCATTCACGCGTGGCGCAAGGCGCCCGAGGCGATGAGCGAGGCGGCACGCGTTTTCCAGCAGCACGGCTCGCGTATGGGGGCACGAACCCGCGCGCGAAACACTTCACGCGTAAAGTCACGCGGCGGCGCTGAAAAACACAACGCTATCGTTCAGCCCAGCTTGCTCGACGCTGTTGGCGACGCCGACTGAGGCGCAGCCAAGCAGTTTTTCCTTTTTCAAAGTCCTTATTTGGCGCGCTTTTTCAGGCATTTTTTGCTACAAAGTGCCCGCAAATACTAGGGTTTGCTTAGGCGCTGCGAGGCGTGTCCATCGAACGGCGACGCGATGCAACGAAATCCGTGAGAATCTGCCATCCCGTCGAATCGAGTCCATCCGTGAAATCCACCGCTCTCGCCAACCTCGCAGTCGCTACGCTTCTTGCGTTGGCACTCTCCCCTGTCGCCAACGCGCAAGCACCACGCTTGATTGTGCTGAACAAGCAAGCCAATACCGCCGCCATCGTTGACCCCGTTGCGCTAAAGCTCGTCGCCACGGTGCCGACTGGTGAAGGCCCACACGAAGCGGTGGTGACTGGGGACGGACGCATTGCCATCGTCGCCAACTACGGCGCACAAACGCCCGGCAACAGCCTGTCACTGATCGACATCGACAGCGCGAAAGAACTGCGCCGCATCGACCTCGGGGCACTGCGCCGCCCGCATGGCATGCAGTTGGTGAACGACCCGAATGGCGACAAGGTGTACTTCACGTCCGAAACCTCGCGTACGGTCGCGCGCTTTGACGTGAAGACCGAGAAGGTCGATTGGGTCATGGGCACCGGCGGCACCTCCACGCATATGGTCGCCGTGGCGCCAGACGGCAAGCGTCTTTACACGACGAACATTGGCTCGAACGACGTCACCTTCATCCGCCTCGATGCGCCACCTAGCCGCCCCAACATCGCGCAGATCAGCGTGGGCGCACAGCCTGAGGCCATCGACATCTCGCCAGATGGCCGAGAAGTGTGGATCGGGCAAAATGCCGATGGCGGTATCTCGGTGATCGATTCCGCTACCAACACCGTGAAAGATTCCTTCAAGGTCGGCGCATTGCCCATTCGCCTGAAGTTCAGCCCCGATGGCAAGACCGTGTTGGTGTCCGACCCACGCGGTGGCAGTGCGAGTGCGAGCGACGCTAACAACCTTACGGCCATTCAAGCACTTGGCCCAAACAGCGGCGAGGTAGTCGTGATCGATGTAGCCACCCGCAAAGTCACCAAGCGAATCCCCGTGCGGGGCGTCCCCCTGGGGGTTCAATTTGCACCCGATGGCAAGCGTGCGTACGTTTCGCGCACCTTAGTCAAGCAGGTTGACGTGATCGACATGCAAACGCTGAATGTCGTCGGCTCCATCGAGACGGGCGACGGGCCAGACGGGCTGGCTTGGCGCAGCGCGGTGACGAAGTGACGGTTTGCCCGCCGAGCGTGGCAGAATCGAGGCTCATCAAGTACGGCCGGGAGGACGTCTGCGGACGCGGCCCTACAACCGCACAGAGGACTGAATGGAAAAAATCAAGGCGCTCTGGAAGCAGTACTTTTCGTCGGTCAATGCGGTGGTGCGTGCCGCGTTGGGCCTAGGGCTGGTCTTTCTCATCGCGTTGTTCTACCAAGCGGGGGAACCAATTGATTTCATCCGCAACCTTGAGTGGCAGGCTTACGACTCTCGCTTACGCACCACGCTGATCAACAAGGTTGATCCGCGCATCGTCATCATCGACGTCGATGAGCGCACCCTCGCCGCCGAAGGTCGCTGGCCTCTCGGCCGCGACAAGTGGGTCGCGCTACTGGAAAACTCCTTCGAGAAATACAAGCTCAAAACTATCGGCATTGACGTATTGTTTACGGAGCCGGACACCAGCTCGGGCCTATCCAAGCTAGACGAACTCGCCAAAGGGCCGCTGCGCGATAGCGGTGAGTTCACCAACAAGTTGCAATCATTGCGTCCAACGCTCGATTACGACTCACGCTTTGCCGAAACCATCAAGAAGTACCCAGTGGTGCTCGCTTTCGCTGGGAGCAATCTGCGTAGCGAATCGATGGCCAAGCTCAAGCTCGGCGTGCTTCCGCCGCCGTCGTTCACCAAGACCACTTTTGGCAATAAGTTCTTTCGGGCGCTCTCGCTCGATGGGTACTCAGGAAACCTCAAGCCCTTTCAAGACGCAGCGGCCGCAACTGGCCACATCCTGCCCGCAATCGACCCAGACGGTCTGCTGCGCCGTGTGCCGATGTTCGTGCACTATGAGGGCGGCTACTACGATTCGTTATCTATCGCGATTTACCGTACCTATCTCGACAATTCGCCCGTCAGTGTCACGCTCCGCGATGATGAAGGGGACGGCATCAATCGCTTCAAGGAAGTGCGCATCGGCAAAAGCGCACCCATTCGCATGGACCAAGACGGCACGGCGCTCATTCCCTATCGCGGCCGCTCCCCATCCTATCGCTACATTTCAGCGACAGACATCATCCAAGGCAAGTTAACGCCCGGCGAGCTTGAGGGCAAGATTGCCATCGTCGGGTCCTCCGCTCAAGGCCTTTTCGATTTGCGCTCGACCCCGGTCGGTGAGACCTACCCCGGCGTTGAGGCACACGCCAGCTTGATCTCCGGCTATATGGACAACACGATCCGCTACAAACCGCAATTTGAGTTTGCGGTGAATGTGGTGATCGTCATGCTGCTCGGCATTCCACTTGCCTTAGCACTTGTGAAACTCAACCCCGTATGGTCCACGATCGCCGTGTTCGGCATCGGCGGTGCGTACACCGTCCTTAATTTGTACTACTGGAGCAACAACCTCGTCCTACCAATCGCTCTGCCGTTGTTGATGATCGCTGGGCTCTACCTCATCAACATGGCGTACGGCTTTTTCATCGAGGCGCGCAGCAAAAAGGCGATCACCGGCATCTTCGGCACCTACGTACCGAAAGAGCTCGTTGATGAAATGGCCAAAGACCCTGGCGCGTACTCGATGAAGGGCGAAACGCGCGACATGACGGTGTTGTTCTCGGACGTGCGCAACTTCACCTCGATCTCAGAGGGCCTCTCCGCAACTGAACTCACGGCCATGATGAACGCGTACCTCACGCACATGACCGAATCGATCCAGCAGGAACGCGGCACAATCGACAAATACATCGGTGACGCCATCATGGCGTTTTGGGGCGCGCCCTTGCACGACCCCAAGCACGCTGAACACGCGCTGCGTTCTGCGCTGGCGATGCAGGCCAAGCTAAAGGAGATCGGCCCCGAGTTCATCAAACGCGGCTGGCCGGAGCTTTCCATCGGTGTTGGCCTCAACTGCGGCCCGATGAACGTCGGCGACATGGGCTCCGCTTTTCGCCGCGCTTACACCGTCCTAGGCGATGCCGTGAACCTCGCGTCACGGCTCGAAGGACTCACCAAGGAGTACGGTGTCGGCATCCTCGTCTCCGAGAACATCGTGCGCGCGGTGCCGAGCTTCATCTATCGCGAGCTCGATATGGTGCGCGTGAAGGGCAAGCTTGAACCGGTGGGCATCTACGAGCCGATTGGCGAGAAAGGCAAAGTCGAAGGCAGCCTGGTCGACAATATCGACCGCTTCCACCGTGCTCTGGAGCGCTACCGCCAGCAGCGTTGGGACGAGGCTGAGCAAACCATCGCGTCGCTCGCCATGAACGACCCGTCCCGCAAGGTCTACAAGATCTACTTGGAAGAACGCATCCCGTATCTGCGCCAGAATCCGCCGGGCGCCAAGTGGGATGGCGCGTTCACCTTCACGACCAAGTAGCCAGCTACTTAGGCTCCGCGCGGGCGATGCGCGCAATGGTCCACGCCGCCGCGATGGCGAGCGTGAACGACAGCGCAATGCCCACAAAAACAGGCGTCACGAGTTGGCGATCAAGCATCATTCCAAACGCAATCGGTGCGAGCGCCAAGCCAACATCCAACCCGGAATACACCAAGCCGTAGACACGACCAAAGGCGCCTTCGCCTAGGCGCGCCTTCGTAGCGGTGCGCACCAGCAAATCTCGCGATGGCCCCGCAATGCCAACGGCAAACCCCATCAATGCCATCAGCGGCAACACGACCCACGCGGGGTACGCGAAGACCGCAAATGACAGCGCAATGATCGCTCCGCAACCGAACGCAATCGCCACATAGCCCTCGTGCTGATTGCTAGGCTTGGCTAGAAACCCGCCGAGCACCAGCCCACATGCGCCGCCGACCAGATACGTTGATAGGGCTGAAGTTGCCGCACCTAGCGAGAGATCAAAGCTCTTCTGCAAGAGCGACGGTGCAAAGTTTTGCAGGGCACCGAAGCCAAAGGTCGCGAGGAAGAAAAACGCAAACGCCGCCCAGACCATCGGGTGACGCAGGATTTCGCCATAACTCACGCTGCCACTGCTGGTCGTCGCCGCTGAGGTTCCGCTTACAACACGCGTCACTTGCGCCAACTCATAGCTCAGCAAGTGGCGCTTCCACACCAGCAGTGAGAGTGCCATGACCCCAACGACGGCCGCAGCGAAGCCCGCCGCCCGCCACCCCGCAGCGGAAGCCGCGGCCAGCATCAATACCGGACCAGCCGCCCAGCCGAGGTTTCCCGAAAGCCCATGCACGGAAAAGGCGTGTCCAAGGCGTTGTGCGGAAACGCGACGATTGATGAGCGCGAAATCCGCCGGATGAAAAATGCTGTTACCTGCGCCCGCGACAAACGCGGCAAACATCAAGAAGCCAAACGACGGCGCGACGGCGACCAACAATCCAGAAACACTCAACGTGGCAATGCCCGCAAACAAAACGCGGTGTGCGCCGTAACGATCAACCCATATCCCCGCCACCGCCTGACCAATGCTCGATGTCACGAAGAAAATCGACATCAACACACCGACCGCCGCATAGCCAAGCCCCCACTCCGCCATAAAGAATGGAAACAGCGGCGGCAACATTAAGTGGAAAAAATGTGAGGTGCCATGCGCAAAGCCAACCAGCGAGATGATGGTTGCATCATCTCGCAGGGTTGCGGTCGGCTCGATTGTGGCGGCGCAACTCATTGCAGGTGGCGTGATCGCAGCGGAGTCCCAACCAAGGCAGCTCCGGGCCTCAAACGCCGTTCTTGCGGAACCAGAGCATGAGTCGCTTCCAGCCGTCACGCGCCTCACCAGGACGATAGCTCGGCCGGTAATCTGCGTGGAACGCGTGCGGCGCGTCAATGTAAAGAACGATCTCCGAGCCGCTCTTGCCCTTCTTCAACGCATCGCGCATTTTTTCCACGGTGTCGTTAGGAATGCCAGTATCTGCGCTGCCATACAGACCAAGCACGGGCACAGTGAGAGACTCGGCGACATCGATCGGATGCTTGGGCGTCATGGCATTGGTCGCACGGATGAGGCCGCCGTACCAGGCAACGCCGGCGCGCACTTTCGGGTTGTGCGCCGCATACATCCACGTGATGCGGCCACCCCAACAAAAGCCGGTGATGCCCACGCGCTTGTCGTCGCCGCCGTTCTTGCTGATCCACGCAAACGTACTGTCTAGGTCCGCCATCACTTGTTCGTCTGGAACCTTGGAAACAA
This sequence comes from Nitrosomonadaceae bacterium, assembly GCA_021300055.1. Taxonomy (GTDB): domain Bacteria; phylum Pseudomonadota; class Gammaproteobacteria; order Burkholderiales; family Usitatibacteraceae; genus UKL13-2. Next base: position 6,195 of record JAJTHU010000084.1, read on the forward strand.
TCTCGCGCACTAGGGTCTGAATGTCGGTGTATTTCGACGCGTCACCTTGGCGCGCGAACATTTCGGGAGCGACCGCAAGATAGCCCTCGTGCGCCAAGCGTCGGCAAACGTCTTTGATGTGCTCGTGTACGCCAAAGATCTCTTGCACCACGATCACAGTCGGCAGATTCTTGCCTCCCTTGGGCATCGCGCGATAGGCGGGCATTTGACCATCACGCGTCGGAATCTTGACCTCACCTGCAACCAGACCTTTGTCGTCGGTCTTGATCACCTGTGCACTCACCGGCAACACGGAGGCAGCGAAGCCCGTCCCGAGCGTGGTCATCACAAAATCGCGTCGAGAGTACTCAGTCTTCGGCAAGAATGCGATGGCCTCTGGGTGTGCGTCTTTGACTTTTGCGTGCATGGCAACCTCGAATAAGCGAATGAATGGACGGGAGTTGGCGGCTTTGTCGACAGACAAAATGACCAACCTAGCGACCCATTATAGGCAGCACGTGTTCGCGGGATGGCGGCACTCTTCGGTCAGAGCAGTTGATACGCACCCACCTATAATCGCGGCCATGCCTCTCATTAAGCGTGCAAAAACGTTCCGTGTGTTGCTGAGTGCTCTCCTCGCGGTGGCGTGCACACTGATTGCCAAATTGGCGCTCGCCGATGAAAGCCGCGCTATCCGCGAAATATCCTCGCCGCCGGCAGTAGTAGCAGTCAGCGACGTTGTCTTCAAAGCGGTGAGCATGATTGGCACGCGTTACCAACGTGGTGGCCAAACACCTGATGCGGGGTTCGATTGTTCTGGGTTTGTTCGCTACGTGTTCGCGCAAACATTGCAGCGCGAATTGCCGCGTACTTCCGCTGAGATGAGTGCGCTCGGCGAGCAGATTGCACGCGAGCAATTGCAACCGGGCGACCTCGTCTTCTACAACACGCTGAAGCGCGCGTTCTCGCACGTTGGCATCTACATCGGAGAGGGGCGATTTGTACATGCGCCATCGCGCGGCAGGCACGTCGAGATTGTCGATATGGCAGATCGCTACTGGCAGCGCCGCTTCAACGGCGCCAGGCGTTTGGTGGAACCCCGCGGCGAACCTGCGGCAGAGATGAACACGGAGGCAACAGCGCCGCAAACTGAATCGGCGCGCTAAGAGAAAAACGGCTCGCCAAACAAAAACGCCGCGTTGTTAACGCGGCGTTTTTGTTTGACTACTTCAATGCGAATGCCGCCGGCGAATTACTCACCAAACATCTTTTGCTTGAGTTCACGACGCTCTTGCGCCTCGATAGAAAGCGTCGCCGTCGGACGTGCGAGCAGGCGCGCAACGCCAATGGGGTCACCTGTTTCTTCGCAGTAGCCGTAGCTGCCATCTTCGATGCGCAACAACGCCGCTTCGACTTTTTTCAGAAGCTTGCGCTCGCGATCACGTGCACGCAGTTCGAGCGCATGTTCTTCTTCAAGCGTCGCGCGATCTGCCGGATCGGGAACGATGGCGAGTTCGCGCAGGTGCTCGGTCGTTTGACCAGCGTTCTCGCGCAGTTGCGCGGCGAGTTCGAGCAAACGATGCTTGAAGAACGCCAACTGATCCTTGGACATGTAATCATCCTTGGATTGCTTGAGGATCTCTGCTTCAGAGAGCAATCCCGCTACGCGGGTCGTCTTGGGGCTAAACGGTAATACGTTTGACACAGTTGTCTTGACGGTCATGGATTTTGGGAGCGCACGCGTCGGCGCAGGAATCACCACCGTTGTTGCGGCCGGTGCCGCTGCAACGAGCGTGGGGCGGACGCCCCCTTTGGTGACTGGTGTCGGCGACGCAGGCACGGCGCCCGCAGTAACCGCTGCGGCCTTGCCTTTGCCAGCAGGTGCAGCGGGAGCAGCAGCCGCCACAGGTGGCGTGGCTTTGCCAACTGGCTTGGCGGGCGCGGCGGGAGACTTCGCCGGTGCTTTTGCGACCGCTTTGGCCGGAGCCTTGGGTACAGGCTTGGCAGGTGGTGCCTTGGTCGGTTTGGCCGGCTTGGCGGTTTTGGCTGCCGGCACAGGCTTCTTGGCGATCGGCTTCTTGCTTGCGGGCGCCCTCGCAGCAGGCTTTTTCGCCGCTGGAGGAGCTTTTTTTGCTGCCGACTTGGCATTGGCTTTGCCGGTCTTGGCGGGCGCTTTCGCGACCTTGGCCTTAGGAGCCGGCTTTTTCGCCTTGGGCGGGGCTTTGCTAGCCGTCTTCGTGGTCTTGCCCTTTGCTGACGCCTTGGCGGACGCTTTAGCGCCTGCCTTGGCAGTCGCTTTCGCTTTCTTTGCTGTGGCCAATGTCATCTCCTCATTCTTACTTCAGGTCAAAACGGTCTCGCACTTCGATGCGGAGCAAGTCGCGTTTGCGCTCGATCGGCAAGCAGGTTTGGGGGGATTTTCAGCCCCGCAGACCGCACCCAGCCACGCCGAGTTATTGCTGTCCGCCAAACCCGCCACCATGAATCTGCGGCTGGAAAAACCGCGTAAGTCTAATGGAAACTGTAGGACAAATCCAAAACATCGATATGCCCCGTTTTGTGCCTAGAAATTGAGCAGCTTGGCAGCGCAGAAATACGCCGCGCGCTACCCATCAAAACAACCAAAAGAAACGGCCGGTGGCGCCCCGAAAGTCCTCGGGGTCGCACCGGCCGCTTTGCTTGCAGCGCCTGAGTTTCAGCGCGCGTTAGTCTGCTTGCGCCGAACCGCTAGCTGGCTTGGCAGGCACTTCTGGCTCTTCGTCGTGTGGCTTGGTAAACCAGCTTGCCAGCATCGACGCAGCCAAGATGGTCGCGACCACGCCGAGTGAAACGAACACAGGAATCTTGTACCACTCGACGATGAGCATCTTCACGCCCACAAACATCAGCACCAGCGCCAGCCCGTAAGAGAGCAAATGGAAGCGTGAGGCGAGGTCAGCCAGCAGGAAGTACAGCGCGCGCAAGCCAAGGATGGCGAAGATGTTCGAGGTCATGACGATGAACGGGTCTTCTGTGATCGCGAAGATCGCAGGGATCGAATCGACCGCGAAGACCACGTCGGTAATACCGATCATGATGATCACAACGAACAGCGGCGTGAAGAATTTGACGCCGTCCTTCATCACGGTAAAGCGCTCCCCGTGGAACTCGTTCGTGAGCTTGACGCGCTTGCGGATGAACTTCAGCAGCGGATTCTGGTTTAAGTCAGGCTTTGACTCGGCAAATACCAGCATCTTGATACCGGTGATGAGCAAGAATGCACCGAAGAGATACAGAATCCAGTGGAACTTGGCGACGAGCCATGCGCCGATCAGGATCATGATGACGCGCAGCACGATCGCACCAATCACACCAAGCACCAGCGCCCGGCGCTGGTACTCCGCCGGTACGGCGAAGAACGTGAAAATCATCAGGAAGACAAAGATGTTGTCGACCGACAGTGATTTTTCAATGAGGTAGCCGGTGAGGAACTCGGTCGTCTTTAGGTTCGCAAATTCTCTTCCGTACTCTGGGTTGTTAGCCAGGTAGTACCAGAGCAAGCCTGCAAACACGAACGACAAGAACACCCAGATGAGCGACCAAATGATGGCCTCTTTGGGGGTGACCTTTTGACCCGCCTTTTTGTCGAGAACGACGAGGTCGATTGCGAGCGCAATCAACACGAAGATGGCGAAGCCTGTCCACATCCACGCGTTGCCGATGGTTTCAAACATGTTATTTCTCCCAGGGAATCGTTTAGTCAGGTAGTCCTATTCACGTCACCGTGAACAGACAGCAAGTACGAAACCCAGGACCTGCGGGGGTCGCCTTTGCGTCACCAGTTCCGGTGATGTGCAAAGGTCTTGCTCACGCGGACGAGCGTCCACGCCGAAGGCACCGGAAACCGAATCTCAGGCATCACACCCAAGTGGCTTCGTACTGACGATGCGTCCTATCTCGCCGCCATCCAAGCCACGGCAAAGACCAAGCTACTCCCCTTTGAAGTCGTCGCACTCGGCACACGCAGCGCGACCACCGACAGACAGACCTTCCACTGAAAAGTTCAAAAATAAAACTCCAGCGTGGGCGCGCACTTTGAGGCATAAATGGCTGTTAATGCCCGCCAAAGCTAGGGTTTGCAGATTGTGCGCTTACTGCCCATTTCACCAACCAAGCATTCGGTAAACAAGAATCATTCTTGTTATCTGGTTAAAATGCCGCATGGCGTCCCCTGACCACCTAACGGCTAGCCCTTCTTCCACGCCGCCCGGCCGACCTCCGGCCACAAACTCGCTAGTTGCCGGCGAGTCGTTGCGCGCGGGCGCGAGGCGCGCCAGAGCATGGCTTACCGCTTCTGCCACGCTCATTGCCGTGCTCCTCACCATCCCGCTCGCCGTCGTGGCGCTGAGTTGGCTAACGCCCGATGGTGGCGCGTGGGCACACATCATCAGCACCACCCTCCCAGATTTGTTGGCCAGTTCTGCGTGGCTCGTGCTGATGGTCGGGCTGGGTGCCGCCGGAATCGGGACGCTGGCTGCTTGGATCGTTGCCCGTCACGACTGGCAGGGGCGCGCCACGATCGAATGGCTGTTGGTGCTGCCTCTCGCCATGCCTGCTTACGTGATGGCCTACGCTTACACCGACCTGTTGCAATACGCAGGCCCGGTTCAGTCTGCACTGCGCGAATGGTTTGGCTGGCAAAGCAAGTCGGACTACTGGTTCTTCGAGATTCGCTCGGTCGGTGGCGCGGCGACCATGCTCGCGTTCGTGCTCTACCCCTACGTGTACCTCTTGGCGCGCGTTGCGTTCTTAGAGCAATCGAGCACACTCACTGACGCAGGACGCAGTTTTGGCTACGGTCGATGGGCATTGTTTTGGCGAGTTTCACTGCCACTTGCACGCCCCGCGATTGTCGCTGGCACGGCGCTGGTTCTGATGGAGACGCTCGCCGACTACGGCACAGTGTCGTACTTCGGCGTCAACACATTCACAACCGGAATTTTTTCGGCGTGGTTCGCACAGGGGGACCGCGTCGCGGCTGCCAAGTTAGCCACGCTCTTGCTCGCATTCGTGATCGTCGTGCTTGCGATCGAGCATGTTGCGCGCAAGCAGGGTCGCTTCGCCGACCAAACCACGTCACGCCGCAGCGCGCCGCGCGAGCAACTGCGCGGCGCATCAGCAGTCTTCGCCAGCATCGTTTGTCTGATGCCGGTGTTGATTGGCTTCGTCCTGCCGCTACTGCTCTTGGCACGTCTCATGTGGCGCGACGCTGACGCGGTTCTTGCCCAAGCGAGCCTTCGCGAGTTTTTTGAGCTTGCGTGGAACAGCCTCTCGCTCGCGACGCTCACCGCCGCGCTAGCGGTCGTGCTCGGCCTCTTGTTGGTTTATGCCGTCAGGCTCAACGGCAACCCATTGACTCGTAGTGCAACACGCATTGCCGGGATGGGTTACGCGATCCCGGGTACGATCATCGCGGTTGGCGTTTTACTACCGGTCACGCTAGTCGATCATGCAATCGCCGATGCGGTGAGCAGCGTGCTCGACCGCGAAGTTGGTCTGATCCTGACGGGCGGCTTCGCGGTACTCATTTATGCCTACCTGATTCGATTCTTGTCGATTGCCGTGCAGAGTACCGAGGCTGGCTTCGCCAAAATTACGCCGAATATGGACAGTGCCGCGCGCTCGCTTGGCGCGAGCAATCGCGAGATCATTTTTCGGGTTCACGCGCCTTTGCTGCGATCGAGCCTCATTACGGCAGCGTTGATGGTGTTCGTCGATGTGATGAAAGAGCTACCCGCCACGCTCGTCATGCGGCCGTTCAACTTCGACACTTTAGCGGTGCGCGCCTACACATTCGCCAAGGACGAGCGACTCGCAGAGGCATCGGTCGCGGCGATTGCGATTGTTCTTGTCGGGTTACTGCCGGTGGTGTTCGCTTCGCGTGCCATCACTCGCGACCGCACCGCATAGCCCGGGCGTGCGGGCCGCACTACCCTTGTATCCCCCAGGCTTTCGCCCCTTACATTTCGGTTTAGGCCAGCGCGCGGATCGTCGCTAGGGGCGGCGAATCCACTGCGCGGCGTGTGCCGAGCAAGCCAGCCACGGCGATACCCAACCCGCCACCGACGACGCCAATCAAGGGTATCCACCAGTTCATCGCGAAAGGCACGTTGAGCACGCGCTCAGACAACACGGCGGACAACGCCAACGCGCCGCCGCTGGCGATCAGCCCGGCGAGCAGGCCGATGGCCAAAAACTCAGCGAGTTGCAGCACCACCATCTGTCGACGGCTTCCGCCGAGTGTACGCATTACGGCAGCATCGAACACGCGTTCGTCTTGCGTCGTGGCGATCGCCGCGTACAGGACAACCAAGCCCGCGGCCAGCGCGAACAAGAAAACAAACGACACCGCATTCGCCACTTGATTGGTGATAGTCCGAACCTGCGTCATGATGGCCGTCAGGTCAATCACGGATAGATTGGGGAACTTGCGAATCAAACCGTTCACAACCTCTTCGTTGCCGGGCGCGAGGTGAAAGCTCGTGATGTAACTCGCGGGATAGCTATCCAGCACGCCGCGGTTCGAAATCACGAAAAAGTTGGCCTTGAAGGAGTCCCATTCGACCTTGCGAATGCTCGTTACCTTGGCAGTGAAGCGCGAGCCCGCCACATCGTAGGTGAGCGTATCGCCGATCTTGATGCCCAAGGTCTGGGCGATACCCTCTTCAACTGAAAACTGAGGGGACTTGTCGTCCGGCGTCCAGAACTTACCCGCAATGACTTTGTTGTCTGACTGCATCGTGTCAGACCAAGATAGATTGAACTCGCGCTCCGACAAGCGCTTCGCACGCTGCTCAGTGTAGTTCCGCTGCGCGACCGGGACATCCGAAATGGCGACCAATCGTCCGCGGATCATCGGATAGAGATCAGGCGTGGTCATGTTGCGTTCAGCGAAGTAGCCCTTCACCGCGGCCAACTGGTCTGCTTGAATGTTGATGACGAATCGGTTGGGCATGTTTTCGCCGACTGAGCCCTGCCAACGCGAGATGAAATCGGTGCGCACAAGCGTCAACATGAGCATGGCCATAATGCCTAAGCCCAGCGCCATGATCTGCACCAAGCTCGCCCCGGAACGGCGCTTCATGTTGGCGATGCCATAGCGCCAGGAACCGGACGCCGCACCGCGCAAACTCGCCGCGAACTGGATCAGCGCCCAGCCTAGCAGCGCAGCGACGCCGAGGGTCACGACAAATCCGCCCACCGCGATGCCGCCGAGTTTTACATCGCCCGAACGCCAAATGATGAGCCCAGCCAACGTGACAAAGCCAAACACATAGGCCAGTGTCGCGACGCCGTCGAATGGCTCGAGGTCGCGCCGGAGTACGCGCAGCGTTGGCACGCGCCGCAACGCGAGCAGCGGTGGCAGCGTGAAACCGAGCAACAACACCATACCAATCGCAAGCCCTTGCAGGATCGGCACAATCGTTGGCGCGGGCAACGCGACGGTGAAAATCCCAGCCAACAAAGCAGCCAAACCGCTCTGCGCCGCAAATCCGGCTAGTGTGCCGAGAACCGAGGCGATGATGCCCAACGCCAAAAACTGCAGCAGGTTGAGCTTGAAGATCTCCGCTTGGCTCGCGCCAAGGCACCGCATCATGGCGGCGCTATCGAGTTGCCGCGACGAGTAACGCCGCGCGGCAAGCGCCACCGCGACTGACGCGAGAACAACCGAAAGCAGCGCCGCGAGGCCTAGGAAGCGCTGCGCGCGCTCCAGTGCCACACGTACTTCGGAGCGCGCATCGCGAACCGTTTCAAGACGTTCACCGCGGTTCAAATTACCTTTGAACGTACGCGCAAATGCTTCCGTTGCCTTCCGCTCACCCGCCACGAGAAAGGCGTAGCTGACGCGGCTCCCAACTTGGATTAACTGCGTCGCGGCGACATCCTGCTGATTCATCAGGACGCGAGGCGCGATACCAAAGTAATCCAGCACGTTGTCTGGCTCTTTGGTGAGCACCTTATCTATGGTGAACGTACGTGCGCCAACCCTCAATGTGTCGCCAACCTGGGCGTTGATGCGCGTCAGCAGAATCTCTGGCACCCAGACCGTCCCGGGACGCGGAATATCCTGTGCTTCGCGATCTGCCGCGCCGGGCGCATCGGCTATACGCAGCTTGCCGCGCAGGGGGAAGCCGTCGGTCACGGCCTTAACCTCAGCGAGATTGACGCCCTGCCCGCGGCCAGCATCGCCAGACACCATGCTTGGGAAGTTCACCGTTGATGCGGTTGCCAGTCCCAGCTTAGCTGCCTCAGCAGCAAAACGTGGATCAATCGGCTTGTCCGACTTGAGCACGACATCAGCTGCGATAAGCTCATTCGCCTGCCGATTCAGCGCAGACTCCACGCGGTCGGCAAAGAAAGCGACGGTCGTAACGCTGGCAACCGCGATGAGTAGCGCAACCAACAACACACGCGCCTCAGCCGCGTGCGCATTGCGGCGAAGCAGTTTCATGGCCAGCGCGACCAGCGGAAAAGCGGACATTCGCATTAGCGCTCTTCCGTCACAACGCCAGCGTCGATTGAGAGACGTCGGTCGCAGCGTGCCGCCAACCCCAAGTCATGAGTCACCAGAATGAGCGTCGTGCCACGCTCACGATTCAGTTCGAACAGGAGTTCAATCATGGAGCGACCAGTCTTAGCGTCCAAATTCCCGGTGGGCTCATCCGCGAAGAGCAACTTTGGCTCCGTCACGAAGGCACGTGCGATCGCGACGCGCTGTTGCTCTCCGCCAGAGAGTTGCTTCGGATAGTGCTTCACGCGCGCCTGCAATCCGACACGGGCCAAGATGTCCGCGGCGCGTTTCGATGCGTCTGCCACACCCGAAAGTTCTAGTGGAAGCATGACGTTCTCCAAGGCCGTCAGCGATGGCAGTAACTGGAACGACTGGAAGACGAAGCCAACCAACCGTCCACGCAGTTTGGCGCGACCATCCTCGTCGAGCGCAAACAAGCTCTCGCCGGCAATGGACACTTCCCCCTCTGATGGGATGTCCAGCCCCGCCATCAGGCCGAGCAACGTCGACTTACCAGAACCGGATGCCCCAACGATGGCAACCGCCTCTCCTTGCTTGACCGTAAAATGGGCGTTGTTGACGATCACCAGTTCGCCATCGGTCGTTGTCACTCGTTTGGTGATGCCGACGACCCGGATTATCTCCGCCTTCAAGGACGCGTCTAGATTGGTTGCTGACTGCCCGAGTTGCGCGTCGGATGGCGTCTCGGTCGGCGTCGGCGTTGTGCCAAATGCTGATAGCGTCCCACTCGCAAGTGCCGAGACAGGTTCGGCATTGATTTCAGACGGGTGGAGGGTGGTGGCGGTCGAAGCGTTATTCATGAGTTAGCTACTGCTCTGGTCTGCCGATTGATACTCGGCGGGTTGAAGTTAGGGATGCAGCTACGACTTTGATAATGCGATCGGGGTTACTCGCATTCCAAGGTCTTCAGAAACCACCGGCGCGACAGAGTTCCCGCCATCCGCAAGAGAATGTGTCAGCGCGGGTCAAGTAGTCATTATCAACGCCGGAAGATGTGCAGCGAGCAGGAACCGACGAAACGCGGAAATGTCGCATCAGAGAACATGATTAACCCCCATACCCCATCCCAGTCGACGTATCCCCTCCCCGGGGCCAACCCTCATGCTCGGTTGACGCCTTCAAGCATTAGTTGGCGCCGTCTTGCCCTAATTGCAAGCTTGAAAAGCATGTTATTGCTGGCACTTTGCTGGTTCGCTTTTCCCGACGTGGCGCGCGCCAACCCGACGGCTGTGCCCGAGCGCGCGCAAGTCATCATGGTCTTTGGTGACAGCTTGTCTGCGGCGTACGGCATCAACCCCAACGAAGGTTGGGTCAGCTTAATGGAGCGGTCTCTCCAAGGCCAAACCGGCCAAGCACCGCGCAGCGTGCGGGTTGTGAATGCGAGCATCTCGGGTGAAACGACTGCGGGCGGCGCAAACCGTATCCGCAACGATCTAGCCAAACACAACCCAAACATCGTGGTGCTGGCGCTCGGAGCGAACGATGGTTTGCGCGGCCTTGCCGTGCGTGAGATGCGCGCGAACCTAGTCAAGATGCTCGATGCGATCCGCGATGCCGGGGCACGCGCAATCCTCGTCGGGATTCAGATTCCGCCGAACTACGGACTCGACTACGCCGCCAGCTTTCGTGACACCTTCGGCCGATTGGCGCGAGAGCGCAAACTGCCGCTCGTCCCGTTCCTGCTCGAAGGCCTCGCTGAGGATCTCGCCAATTTCCAGCCCGACCGGCTCCATCCGACTGCCGCCGCGCAGCCACGCATCTTGCGAAACGTGCTCCCAGTGGTTGAGCGGACGCTCGGCACGAGCGCGCCGGTCAATAAGTCTGCAGCGCCGAAGGCTTCGTGAGCGACGCGCTAGAAGCAATTGACGGCGAAGCGCCGCCGGTGCGCTTTCCGCCGCGCGCCGGCTTAGTGCGCCTGCCGCTGTCGCTGACTGCACTACGTCAGTTTGACGACATCATCGACGCGCGCACCCCAGCCGAGTGGGCCCTTGATCGGCTGCCTAACGCCCTCTCCTGCCCGGTCTTGAGCGACACCGAGCGGGTGAAGGTGGGTACCCTCTACAAGCAGGTCTCGCGCTTCGAAGCCAAACGGCGCGGCGCGGCTCTCGTGGCACGTAACATTGCCTGCATGCTCGAGACCGTATTCGCCGACAAGCCGAAGTCCTGGCGCCCGCTTGTCTACTGCTGGCGCGGCGGCGCGCGCTCAGGGGCGCTGACGCACATCCTGCGACAAGTCGGCTGGGACGCGGCGCAGCTCGAAGGCGGCTACAAACAATGGCGCGTGCAGGTGGTTCGCGACCTTGTACAGATGCCCAGTCAGCTCCAATTCATTGCTATCGGCGGGCGCACCGGCTCTGGCAAAACGCGTCTTCTAGATGCGCTAGCGGCACGGGGTGAGCAAGTCCTCGACCTTGAGGGACTTGCGGCACACCGTGGCTCGGTGCTGGGCAACCTTCCAGATCAGCCCCAACCGACCCAAAAATTCTTTGAGTCGTGCATATGGCGGCAGCTTTCGCAGTTTTCGGCAGAGCGACCCGTCTACGTAGAGGCCGAAAGCAAGAAAATCGGGATGTTGCGCGTACCTGATTCCCTGATTGAATCGATGTGGAAAAGCCGCTGCGTGGAACTGGTTGCGCCGCTCCCCGTGCGGGTCGTGCTTCTGCGCAATGAGTACGCTCACTTAATCGCGGATCCCGCACTCTTGACCTTTAAGCTCAATTGCCTCGCACCACTTCACAGCCGCAAAACCATCGATGACTGGCTAGCGCGCGCGGCCGGCGGCGATTGGGATGGTTTGGTAGGGGAACTCCTTAGTTCACACTATGACCCGGCCTACTCGCGGTCGATGGGTCGAAACTATGCAGACCTTGCGACGCCACTGCGAATCGAGCTCAGCGGCATCGACGAACAAGCGTTCTCAGCAGCCGCGACCCAAATCGTTCGCGCGACCCAAGCGTAGCGCCTACAGTTTGCCTCCGTCTGCAGTTCACATTTGTCAAATGAGGCTATGGCCCCTCAAGTTCGGATAAACTCGGCCGAGATGGAACGTGTGAACAACCTCACACAGCGCGTACTGCACATCACATACAAAAAGACCTAGGATTGCAGCAATGAACATCACCCGTCCAATTCGGATCGGGAAGTACGAAGTGCTTTCGGAGCTCGGCCGTGGCGCAACTGCGGTCGTCTATCTGGCCGAGGATACCTTCAACGATCGCAAAGTTGCGATCAAGGTGCAGGTCAAAGATGAATCCGCCGGTCCGGAGGAGGCTCGTCGCTTTGAAAAGCTGTTCTTGAATGAAGCAGCGATGGTCGGCAAGCTTTCGCACCCGAACATCGTTGGCGTTTATGACGCAGTCGTGGATGGGGAGCAGCAGTACATCGTCATGGAGTATGTCGGCGGCGGCAGTCTAAAGAAATTCTGCTCCGAAACCAATTTGCTACCGCTCCGTCAGGCCGTGTTGGTTGTATTCAAAGCTTGTCGCGCACTGGACTACGCCTTCCAGAACGGCGTGATCCACCGCGATATCAAACCGCAGAACATCCTTCTATCGGATCGCGACGACATTAAGATTTCCGATTTCGGCACCGCGCAGATCTCCCAGGCGACGCATACACAAATCGACGGGTTTGTCGGATCGCCCGCCTACATGGCGCCTGAACAGATCAACGAAGAACCTTCGTCGGTACAGACTGACATCTACTCGTTAGGCGTCACGATGTACGAGTTGCTGACCGGCCGTCTGCCGTTCCAGGCGGCCAACTATGTGGCAATGATCAACAAGGTGCTCAACGAAGAGCCCACACCTATCAAGTTGATCCGGCCTGACCTGCCCGATGCGCTCGTGCGCATTGTGGAGATGGCGATGGCCAAAGACCCGGCGAAGCGCTACCCCGCTTGGTATGCAATGGCGCGCGACCTCGCCGACACGTTTCCGCAGCTCGAAAAGTATTCGTTTGAGATTTCGTCGGCAGAAAAATTCAATGCGCTTCGCCGCCTAGAGTTTTTCAAGGACTTCCGTGATTCTGAACTCTGGGAAGTGCTGCGCGGTGCGTTATGGGAAACCCATGGCCGAGAGGAGAATTTGCTCCTCGAGGGCGACGCTGGCCACGCTTTCTTCATCATCGTCTCTGGACAGGTCAAGGTGATGAAGGACGGCAAGTTGCTCAACGTCCTTAAAGAGGGCGATTGCTTTGGCGAGATGGCCTACCTGTCTGGTGACCGAGCACGGCGCACTGCGTCGATCTCTGCCGTGTCAGAGGTTCAGTTGCTTAAGGTGCAAGACGTGCAACTCGAGAACCTTTCGGATGCGTGTCAGCTGCGCTTCAACCGCGTGTTCCTGCGGACGCTGATTGAGCGCCTCGCGTGGACGAGCGGGGTGCTGGCTCAGGTGAAGCAGTAGTCCTGATGCTACCCGAGCAAACGCGCTGTTCAGCCCTTTGATGCGGCGCAACTGACTCAAAAGTTGGCGCGACCAAGAGCGCGTCGCTTTGGGCTTTATTGCGAGACGAGGCTCAATACGCCCTGAACTTCACGCCAGAGTGCATCGGGAGGATTACGGTCTAGCCCCGCGCGCCAACGCACCCAAGCGGTGGCCAATAATGTGATGCGATTCCGCAACTCCGCATTTCGCTCTTCGCCACCGGGCTCAGTGCAGGCAGCGCGACATAGAAAGTTGCTTGGCGCCTCAAAGTGACAGTGCGTGCTGCCAACAACCTCAAGCGACATCCCCGATGACGAAGCCAAAGTCATCGCGCGCCCTACCTGCTGTGCATTGCACCCTTGGGGCGGCGCGAACAGCGCGTACATCGGAAAACCAACGACTTGCTTCTGCTTCGGCGCACCATCAACGGGATCGAGTCCCAACCAACCCACGCTGCGTGGATCGGCGAGAGCCGCAATGCGCGAAGCGCGCCCACCTGCTGAGAACCCTCCATAGACAACGCTTGGCGCAGCGGCGTGATCGGCAACTTGACGCATGAGCTGAGCTAACACCCCTGCGCCACCGCCAGCTATGCCCTCGACGTTGCGTGACCAACCGCCACTGCAGTGCCCCACCAAATACACAGGGACACCCCAGCTGGCGATATGCCGCGCGTGGTCTCGATGGTTTGCTACGTCGCGCAGATAGCCATGTGCGAAAACAAGTGGGATTGAGGACGCCCGCGCATCGCCTTGCGGCTCGTACTGCTCCACGACGGCATTGCAGTCTCCGACCTTGGCGCTAACGGCTTCGCTAACGTCCTTTTCCGTGACGGCCCAGCCACCGCGCCTACCAAAGGGGTGTTCAACCGTTCCTGTTTTCCACTCGGCGAGCGGCGGCACGTTGGCGCAACCTGCGAGCAGGAGTGCGCAGGTAACAAGAAAGACGCGCCTCACGCCTGTATGGCGATGATGCAGACAGCTTCGACGGCAATACCTTCGCCACGCCCGGTGAAGCCCAACTTCTCGGTGGTCGTTGCTTTCACATTGACACGATCAATTGGCACTCCACAGTCCGCCGCAATATTAGCGACCATTTCCGCGATGTGCGGTGCCATGCGCGGCGCTTGGGCGATGATGGTGGCGTCGATATTGCTCGCGACATATCCGCGCTTGTGCACGAGCTCACACACGTGACGGAGTAACTTGCGCGAGTCGATACCCTTAAACGCAGGATCGGAGTCGGGAAAATGGCGTCCGATATCGCCGAGAGAAGCAGCGCCCAGCAACGCGTCTGCGATGGCATGCAGCAGCACATCGGCGTCCGAGTGGCCCAGCAATCCCTTCTCGTAGGGAATCGTGACGCCGCCGATGATGCAAGGCCGACCCGCGACGAGTTGGTGGACATCAAAACCGTGACCAATGCGTATGCTAGGAAACTCGTTCACGTCGTTCTCTCCAAGAGCAACAGGCTCGCCAATTTGAGGTCAGTCGCGTAGGTGACCTTGAGATTAGCACTATCACCCACGACTAGCCGCGGTTGATGTCCGAGCCGCTCCACCGCCTGCGCCTCATCGGTCGCATCAAGAGACTCGGCAAGTGCACGGCGAAGTAAGCCAAGGCGAAACATTTGTGGCGTCTGCGCGCGCCATAGCGTACTGCGGTCGACGGTGCCTTCGACACGCTGGTCTGAATTGCCGCGCTTCAGCGTATCGGCGACGGGCAAAGCGAGCAAACCTCCAATCGACTCATGCTCGAGTTCATCGAGGAACTGCTCAATGAGTCGTGGCGCGATGCACGGACGCGCCGCATCGTGTACGAGACACCAGTCGTCGGCGGCAAAATCGTCACCAACTGACAACATGCCGTTCAGAACGCTCTCCGCACGCGTCGCCCCGCCGACATTGCGGGAAACGACTTTGCCCGCGTATGCATCATCATTCACCTGGAGGAGTCGTGAAAAGTAGACATCATTGGGTGCATTGACAACCACGATGCGAGAAATTCGCGCGACCGAAGCCAGGGCAACAAGCGTGTGTGAAATCATCGGCTTGCCATTGATGTCGAGGTATTGCTTTGGCAGCGAATCACACATACGCGTGCCGGCACCTCCGGCCGGCACGATAGCCACAATCTTGCTTTTTTTCATGCGTCGCATTATCGCATTGCCGACATGTCGTTCAGCTAAACTCGGCTGATGAAAGCGCGCATTGCAATCGTTGGCGCTCTCGCCGCACTCGGCAGCTTGATGTTTGTCGGGCTGGGTGTGCGCAAGTCGGAACTCGCGCCCAACTGGCTGGCAGCACCGCTGCCGCCGCCACGCACCTCCGGCGAACTGGTGGTGTTGACCCTGCGCGGCCCAACGACGACCCAAGTGATCGATCGCGGTGAC
>JAJTHU010000083.1 GCA_021300055.1 Nitrosomonadaceae bacterium
ACGATGGCCCATCAAGTTCTTGCGCGTAAATGGCGTCCGCGCCGCTTCGAGGACGTGGTCGGGCAGGATCACGTCGTGAAGGCGTTATCAAACGCTCTAGAGACGGGTCGAATCCACCATGCCTACCTTTTCACCGGAACGCGCGGCGTTGGCAAGACGACATTGGCGCGAATCCTCGCCAAGGCGCTGAACTGTGTTGGGCCTGATGGTAACGGCGGTATGACCGCAACGCCTTGTGGGGTATGCAAGGCGTGTACCGAGATTGATTCTGGTCGCTTTGTCGATCTGCTTGAGGTCGACGCTGCAACCAATACTAAGGTCGATGAGATGCGCGAGTTGCTCGAGACTGCGCAGTACGCCCCTGTATCTGGGCGATACAAGGTCTACATCATCGACGAAGTCCACATGCTTTCCAAGTCCGCCTTCAATGCGATGCTGAAGACGCTTGAGGAGCCGCCAGGGCACGTCGAGTTTATTCTTGCGACCACCGACCCGCAGAAGCTGCCGATTACCGTTCTTTCGCGTTGCCTCCAGTTCAACTTGCGCAATCTAGCGCCGCAGTTGTTGGCAGAGCATCTTGGACAGATTCTTGACACAGAGAAGATACCGTACGAAAAGCCTGCGCTCCAGATGATTGGTCGCGCAGGTGAGGGGAGTGCCCGGGACTCTCTCTCTCTACTCGATCAGGCCATTGCGTACGGCGCCGGGGCGGTCAAAACGGCCGAAGTAGCGACCATGCTCGGCGCTCTGGATCAGAGCTATCTATATTCGCTGCTCGATCGCATTGCTGTGCGCGACGCGAAGGGGCTCGTCGCTGAGATCGACGCTATTGCCGCTCGCGCGATTTCGTTCGACACTACACTCAAGGAATTGGCCTCAGCGCTTGCGCGCGTCGCGCTAACGCAAACCGTTGGCCCTCCGATTGTTGAGGCTCAGGACGCACCGCTCCTCACTGCGCTCGCGGGCAAATTCAGTGTCGATGACGTTCAACTGGTGTACCAAATCGCGCTACTCGGGCGGCGGGACCTACATCTTGCCCCAGATGAGCAGTCGGGCTTTACGATGACCCTGCTTAGGGCAATTGCCTTTTTGGACGCAGGCGCCACTTCGACCGGTGCTGCGGTATCGATGGGCGCCACGGGAACGGTCGCAAAGGCAATCGTCTCACCTACAGCGGC
The DNA here is from genome assembly GCA_021300055.1 of Nitrosomonadaceae bacterium. GTDB lineage: Bacteria > Pseudomonadota > Gammaproteobacteria > Burkholderiales > Usitatibacteraceae > UKL13-2. The sequence continues at coordinate 1,179 of JAJTHU010000083.1, forward strand.
GGGTCGCGCTGAACCAATTGCGGCAGTTGAGCCCGCGCCGCAGACTACGCAGCCCACTGATATCAGCAATTGGCCCGGCTTTGTGGCGTCACGCAACTTGCTCGGTATGTCGGGGATGTTGGCAAAGCAGGCTGAGTTCGTCGCGTTTGATGGCCAGGTGTTGCAACTCAGAGTGAGTGAAGCGCAGAAGCACCTCGCTGATAAGAAGTACTTGGAAAAGCTGAAGGCTGATCTGGTCCCTGTTTTGGGGGACAGCGTTCGCATTAATGTCAGCGTTGGGGGGGTGACCGGAGCGAGCCTCGCCGCAGTGGAAGACCGCGAGCGTAGCGATGCGCAGGCGGCGGCCGAGCATTCGATTCGCAATGACCCCTTTGTGAAGAGTCTCGCTGATGAGTTTGGCGCGACCGTTGATCGGGCGGCGATCAAGCCAGTTCAGCATTAATTTTTTTCTTTTTGGGAGCATCAAATGATTCCTAAAGGTGGGTTGGGTGCTCTCATGAAGCAAGCCCAGCAGATGCAAGAGAACATGAAGCGTGCACAGGAGGAACTCGCCACAATCGAGGTCGAGGGCGCCGCAGGTGGTGGCATGGTGAAGGTCACTATGACGTGCAAGAACGACATCAAGAGAGTCGTCATTGACCCAACCGTGATGGACGACAAAGAAATGCTCGAGGACCTCATCGCGGCTGCCGTAAACGACGCCGTTCGCAAGGCGGAGGGCGTTACAGCGGCAAAGATGGGCGCCTTTACGCAGGGGATGGGCATGCCCCCTGGATTCAAGCTGCCGTTCTAATTGATGGCTGGCTCTTCAAGTCCATCGGGTTCAACGAATCCCACGAGCCTCGGGGCGCTGATCGACGCGCTACGATGCTTGCCTGGCGTGGGGCCGAAGTCAGCGCAGCGCATGGCATTCCATCTATTGCAGCGCGACCAAGACGGTGCCACGCGCCTGGCTGAGGCGATGCGTCTGGCAATTGAGCGCACGCGAAATTGCGCCTCGTGCAACACGTTTACTGAACTCGATATCTGCGAGATCTGCGCAAGTCCAAAGCGCGATCGGAGTTTGTTGTGCGTGGTCGAATCGCCGAGCGATATGCTGATGATGGAGCAAACTCAGACCTATCGCGGTCTCTATTTTGTGCTGATGGGCAAGCTGTCGCCGCTCGACGGCATTGGGCCGCGCGATATCAATATTGATCGCTTGGTCGAGCGTGCACGGGATGGTCTTGTGCGAGAAGTGATTCTCGCAACGAACTTCACGGTTGAAGGCGAGGCGACCGCGCACTACATCAGCGAGCTATTTGCCGAGCAAGGCATCCAGGTGACCCGGATTGCGCGTGGCTTGCCGGTCGGCGGTGAACTTGAGTATGTGGATTCCAACACGCTCGCGCAGGCGCTTATTGATCGTCGCACGGTCGATTAGGCAAAGGAACAACAGGCGGTGCGTTCCGCAACCGCCGGCGCTCCTTAAGATGTTCGCCTACCGATACAAGAAGCTTGCAAACTGATAGTAGGCTGGTAGCCCGAAGACAATATTGAACGGGAAGGTGATCCCGAGCGATGCGGTCAGATAGATGCCGGGGTCTGCGTCAGGAAGCGATGCACGGCACGCCGCTGGTGCGTCGATGTATGAGGAGCTTGCGCACACCGCACCCAAGACGAACGCGCCTCCCAGTGATAGTCCTACTAGGTATCCAAGCCAGACGCCAGTGAGGCCCATACAAATGGGCATGAGGAGCGCGAACCCAGTCATGAACTTGCCGACTTTCGCGAACGCGCGGAACTGGCGCGCTGCGGTCATGCCCATCTCGAGCAGGAAGAGCATCAAGATGCCACGGAAAAGGTCGTCGTAGAACGGTGAGATTTGCTTCCACCCACGTTCGCCGGCGAGCATCCCAATCACCATGCCACCGGTGAGCAGCAGGATTCCACGTCCACGCAATGTTTCGATGGCGAGTGTTCGGATACTGCCCGTTTGGCTTTGTTTCCCGTGTGCCCAGCGCGCCAGAATGAGTGCGATGATCACCCCCCACTCCATTAGCGCAACAACGGCGGTCATGAACCCTTCGCTCGGTGTGTTCATCGCTTTCGCGAAAGCGATCGATGCGAAGAAGGTGACTGACGACACAGAGCCGTAGTGGGCGGCGACGGCTGCTGCATTCGATATGCTTAGGTTGCCGAGCTTGCGCAGGACGAAGTAGGCGACGATAGGTATCGCGATCGTTAGTGCGATGGTCACGCCGAGTACACCCGCAATATCCGCGAAGCTCACGGCGGCGAGCTCAGTGCCACCCTTCAGGCCGATCGAAAAGAGCAGGTAGATCGCCAACAGCTTCAGCACGGGCTCAGGCAGTTCGAGTTCGCTCTTGATGACCCCAGCGATGATGCCAAGGACAAATGCTAAGACGATTGGCGATAGCAAGTTAGTGATGAGTAGATCGATGCCGGGCATGGTTGCTCCGCAAAAGAGTTGAGTTGCCCGACACTTTCCTAGCTCGAGTTGGTTCTGTCCAATTCAAGTAAAGTTACTTAACGTTCTGTTTAATCGAACAGTTGTCGAGGGCGATGGCGGTGGCACAACTTAACTTTCACCACTTGCGTTACTTCTGGGCGATCGCACACGAAGGCAGCCTTACGCGCGCGGCATCAAAGTTGCACGTCTCGCAGTCCGCGCTTTCGATCCAACTCAAACAGTTAGAGCATCAGCTGGGGCACCCGCTTTTTGAGAGGGCCAACCGCGCGCTCAAGCTCACAGAGGCAGGAAGGATTGCGCTTGCCTATGCGGACTCAATCTTTCGTACCGGGGAAGAGTTGCGCAGCACGCTCGCGCAGACCACGGGGGGCGCCCGGCGTGTGTTACGCGTCGGCTCGGTTGCGACTCTCTCGCGCAATTTCCAGTTTGGCTTTCTCGAGCCGCTGCTCGCCGAGCGTGATGTTGAACTCGTCGTACGTTCTGGCAGCGAGCGCGAGCTATTGCAGCAACTTCGCGCGCACACCATCGATATCGTATTGTCGAACCATCCTGTCAGACGCGATTCTGAACTGGAATGGCATTCACATCTGCCTGGTGAGCAATGTGCCAGCTTAGTGTCGCGTCCCGTTTCCTCGTCCTCAGGACGAGGGGGCAAGTTGCGTGCGATGAGCCTACCGCAGGACCTCGACGGCGCAAGAGTGGTTTTGCCTTCAGTCGGGAACGAGTTGCGCGCTGGTTTCGACAGATTGGTGGAGGCTTCAGGCGTGGCCCCGACCGTCGTTGCGGAGGTTGACGATATGGCGATGCTGCGTCTGTTTGCGCGTTCGACTGATGCGCTGACCTTGTTGCCCGCGGTCGTCGTAAGAGATGAGCTGCAGAACGGCAGTTTGCAGGAGCGATGCCGCATCGACACACTTGTAGAGCGCTTCTATGCAATTACGCCGAGCCGTCGATTTCCGAACCCATTGGTGCGCGACCTGCTCAACGCCTTCAAGCCGTTGGATTGATTTGCCCCGCTTGCTTGGTGGCAGTCCTACTGGTGAGTCGAGTCAAGCTTGGGAGCGCTCTTTTGGCGAGGCGCCATATCTTCGGCAGAAGCCAGATGGTCAGTGCGATGATGCAAATCAGTAGGCCGATGAATACGAGGGGATGCTGAAACGCCAGCCACAGACCGCCCAATACAATTGCGTCTTCAGTAAATGAGGCTCCCCAGTTTGAAACGGGCTCTGGCGACGTGTTGATTACAGCGCGACTGCCTGCCTTCAGGAAATGCGATCCCGCTGCAATCGTTCCACCTAGAAGGCCGGCAGCGATGGTCCACGCCGCGACGTCTCCTTGGCTAACAAAACCGGCGGCCAGTAGCGCACCGGCGGGTATGCGGATGAAGGTGTGTATCGCATCCCAGATTGTGTCGACGCCAGGGATCTTGTCGGCGAAGAACTCCAGTATCACTAGCAACGCGCTGGTGCCGATAACAATAGGGTGGATGAGCAAACCTAGACTTGGCGGAATCTGGAAACCAAACCAGTGGAAGTAGCCAGCCACCCCAACGAGCAGCAACACCACGTACAAACGCAGACCGCTCGCCCAAGCGAGCGCTAGCGCGAGCACGATGGTTGTCATTTGCAGATTGTCGGCCATGAGGTTGTCGATGTTGATCGGTATTGAAATTAGCGCTCTAAGGTATTTGGTATCAACTGGTTAACGGTTTTGATGCCTCTTGGTTGGCAGAAAAGTTGATCGGATTTGCTCGAACTCAAAAAGTATGCGTATAATCGCGGTTCTTCGGAATTCGTGCAAAACACGGTTGCGAAGCGATGTGTCAGCAAAAAGTCTTGCAGATTTTTATTTGCATGCGGGCGCGGGGTGGAGCAGTCTGGCAGCTCGTCGGGCTCATAACCCGAAGGTCGTAGGTTCAAATCCTACCCCCGCAACCAACACATCATTGCTCTTTAAAAACTGAACAGCCGATTGAGGTGGGTACTTAGGTGTTGAGGTACTTACTGCGAAGGGTGCGGATGTTGTCTGCTGAGAGGTGGATG
>JAJTHU010000015.1 GCA_021300055.1 Nitrosomonadaceae bacterium
ATTCCACCTGCCGAAGCAGAGGCAATGTTCTATCAAACCAACGCAGTGCAAAAAACCAGTCAGACCGAAACCGCCTGACTTAAACAAAACTGCCTCCGCGAAACCCGGGGCGATTCAGAACGCCTCCAGCTGCCACGAGAAATGAATGGAGTCCTTCTCAGTCGCCTCCTTGGAAAACAGAAAGTCGCGCTCTCGCTCCGACAACCAGTCCTGCAGGCCCTGCTCCGCGATATAAGCAGCGAAACGAGACTCAGCACCGAGAAAGGCCTTTCCGACTACTGCCCACAGCGCGACCAGCCGGCGAAGCACTTCATCGTTTGAACGAATCGTTGTTGCTTCCTGTGTCTCAATGCGTGGAAGGTGCTGATTGACCGGAATTCCAAGAGCTCGGAGCTTGGCTTCAGAAGAAGTCTTTCGGGACTCTGGGCTCATCTGAGATATCTAACTACAACATCAGGCGTAGGACTCACATTGTTTTTCATCGAATTCACCGGGTCAATGTATGCGATCAGAAAGCACTCGCGAACCGCCGAATGATATCTACCTTTTCGTCGGAACTAAAAACCCATATCAGTAACAAGTTTGCAACTTTCAAAGGTGACATCGCCTCGGAATGGAATGGTCTGAATCGCAGAAATATCGCCAAGATTCGGGGAGCGATCGACGAACAAGCTTTCAAGCAGCGGAAGTTCGGCTAGGCCAGCGAGCGAAAGCAATTTTCGAGAGCCGATGATTTCGAGAACCTTCAACTTCTTCATGTGAGACAACGACACCAAGTTTTCAAAGGGGTAGTTTTGAATCTTGAGGGTCGTGAGATTTTTTAGCGCCATTAAGGGTGCTAAATGCCGATGCCAGACAATATGTAGGTACGCCAAGTTCGCCATGTTCGTAACCGGAAATGGGGCAGCTAGTTTGGGGCACTCGATTTCAAGCACAGATAGCTTCTGCAAAGAAGCGATTGGCGACAGATCTACCCGTTCAGAACAATAAATAAGAAAACCTGACAGGGATGGCAGTAACTCGACAAACGAGACATCGGCGCTGCCCTTTGGAGCGTGCACAGAGATGCGCGGATCCCAGGTGATTTGAATGCGACTGATCTCCTCAGTGCTGATGACGCTCGTGATTTCAGTCTTCCATGGCCCATTGAGCCATAGATTGCGCAACCCGCTGCTTGTATCGTTTATCGAGAAGTAGGGTCTTGCTGGGTATTCGGTTTGCATTTTTTAGTTGCACCCGCAAGGAGGTGGTTTTAAAAGCGTTAAGCCTCAGAGTGGGGCAGTCCAGCTTGAGTGGACACTTTTGAAGGTAGACAATACCTGTGGAGGTGTCAAATGGGCAAGGAAATCCAGAAGGTCAATCCCGACCGTAAGCGGCAGCGTTTCACCAAAGAGTTCAAGCTTGAGGCTGTCAGGCTGCTAGAGCAAGGCGACAAGCCTGCAACCCAGTTAGCCTTAGAGCTTGGCGTTCGTCGCAACATGCTGCACAAATGGCAGGAGCAGCTTCGCAAGAAAGGTGAGAGCCAAGCCTTTCGCGGGCCCGGTGCCAAGCCGCTAGCCGAGTACACCGAAGTCGAGCTGCTGCGGCGTGAACTCAAGCGCGTCACCGAGGAGCGCGATATCTTAAAAAAGGTAGCCGCGTACTTCGCGAAGGAATTGCCGTGAGGTACGCGTTTATCGATCAGCACCGCCAGCACTACCCGGTCACGCGGCTTTGCCGATTGGTTGAAGTCTCTCGCAGTGGGTACCACGCATGGCGGCAACGACTGCCAAGCGCGCGCGCTAAACGGGATGCCCAGCTGATCACTGAGATACGTCGTGTTCACGTCGAGTTTCGGCAAGCCTATGGCTATGTGAAGACGTGGCGTACGTTGCAATCGCGCGGGATAGCTTGTGGCAAGCATCGCGTGGCACGACTCAGGCGCGAGCATGGCATTGAACCGAAGCGCGTCAAGCGGCAGCGCACGACAGTTGAGCATCACAAGATGGAGGGCGCCGCACCGGACTTACTACAGCGGCACTTCACTGTTGACCAGCCAAATCGTGTTTGGGCTGGTGACATGACCTTCATCCGCACGCGCGAGGGCTGGCTGCATTTGGCCGTGATGCTCGATCTTTACTCACGCAAGGTGGTGGGCTATGCGACCGATAGTCGTCCGGGCCAGGCAGTGCATCTTGGCGCGCTGCAGATGGCAATCAAGGCTCGAAGGCCCGAGGCGGGGTTGATTCACCATACTGACCGTGGGCCGCAATATCGGTCTGGTGCTTACAAGGAAGTCTTGGCAAGCAGCGGCATTCAGGCAAGCATGAATGGCCGCAAAGTTCCGCAAGATAACGCGGTCGCCGAAAGCTTCTTCTCTACGCTGAAGAACGAGCTGATTCACCACGTTGACCTAGGCAGTCGCGCACAAGCCATTGCGCTGATCACGGACTACATTGAGCAGTTTTACAATCGCAGGCGTATGCATGAATCGCTCGGCTATCGCACCCCCGAGCAGTTCGAGAAGCAGTACCGTGGTGCTTAACTAAGCTGTCCACCAGAGTTGGACTGCCCCA
>JAJTHU010000342.1 GCA_021300055.1 Nitrosomonadaceae bacterium
CTTGCCGATGCCGCTTTCTCTTCCGCGGCAAGCCCTTCTACAAACTTGTCGAATGCATCAATTGGTAAGGGGCGCGAGAAATGGTAGCCCTGCATCAGGAAGCAGCCATGCACCTTAAGTAGTGCTGCTTGCTCGGCCGTCTCTACGCCCTCCGCAATCACCCGCAATCCCAACGCGCGCGCCAACGCCGCGATTGCTGAGACGATGACCTCATCGTCGGAGCCTTCGTAAAGTTCCTTGACAAAGGATCGGTCAATCTTGAGGGTATCGAGTGGCAGCTTGCGCAAGTAAGACAGCGATGAGTACCCTGTCCCGAAATCATCAACAGAGAGCTTGATGCCGAAGGTACTAAGTTCATCCAGCGCCCGCAGGGTCTGCTGCAAGTCCTGCATCAGCATCGTCTCTGTAATCTCCAACTCGAGCATCTCTGGATCAACGCCGTGGTGCCTAAGGCAGTTGGCCACCTTCGCAACGAATCCAGGCGTCTGGAACGCGTTCGCGGAGATGTTCACCGCGATCGGGTAAGGCGTCTTACCCTCGGCACGCCAGCGGCTGATCTGCTTACATGCGTGATCAATCGCCCAATCGCCAAGCGCCAGAATCAACCCGGTTTCCTGTGCGACGGGGATAAAATCGTTCGGCGGAACCAGCGTATCGCCCCGCTGCCAGCGCATCAGCGCCTCCGCGGCGACAATACGACCGGTAAGCGTATCAATCTGCGGTTGGTAGTAGAGCCGGAGCTCCTCGCGCTCCAGCGCCCGGTGCAATGCATTGTGCAACTCGAGCTTATGCTGCGGGCCAGACACAAGGGCCGGTGAGTATGGCTTCATACCGTTCCGGCCAGCGTCTTTAACCGAATACATCGCCAAGTCTGCCGCGCGCAGCAGCTCGTCAACGTCACTACCGTCGCGCGGATAACATGCGACACCAACAGAAGCGCTTACAAAGCACTCTTGACCATCCAGCACGAAAGGCGCTTGAAGGCCGTGCAATAAGCGGTGTGCAACGCCGTGTGCAACGTCGTCACTCTCCAAACGCGTAAGCATGACCGTGAACTCGTCGCCACCAAGTCGAGCGACAGAGTCGACACCCGGCACACTCAAGTCAGAATTGCGCGCGACGGAGTCTCCTGTACGAAGGCAAGCAGTGATTCGCTTAGCCACCTGCTTGAGTAAGGCATCACCAGCATGATGACCTAGCGTGTCATTGATGCGCTTGAAGTTATCGAGGTCGAGGAACAATACACCAACGCCACTGGTCTCCAACGAAGCGATTTCAATCGCCGTTTGAAGTTGCTCGCGAAAATAGCGTCGATTTGGCAGCCCCGTCAACGAATCGTAGTTCGCAAGTTGGCGAATTTGCGACTCTGCGGCGCAACGCTCAGTAATGTCCTGCGCGATGCCGTGCAGTCGAATCACTTTGCCCAAGTGATCGAGCTCAGCCTCTGCTTCAACATGAATGATGCGATTACTGCCATCGCGCTTCGCGACCGTACAGTCGAAACGCACGTCGGCAATGCCTTCCAGCGCGCGCTTCAGGAAATCGCACACACGCGACCGATCGTCGCGGTGTATCGCCGTCCACACCATCCGCGGTTTAAAGCCTTCGCGCTGATAGGTTAGATCCAGCATCGCCGCGCACTCAGCCGACGCAAATAAGCGCCGACTATTGAGGTCCCACTCCCAAATGCCAAGGCGCGCGATACGCTGCGCCTTTAGAACACGCGACTCGCTGCGCTCCAACTCGGCGCGCATCCGACTCGCACGTAACAGATAGCGGCACCGTTGCACCAGCAGTGTCCATTGCGTTGAGCGAACGAAAAAGTCGGTCGCACCTGCGTCATAAGCTGCAGCAACGGATTCTTCATCATTGAGGCCCGTCAGGATCAATACCGGGACGTGTTTCCCCTGAGGAGTGTCACGCAATGCGCGGCACACATCAAAACCGGACATACCGGGCATGATCGCGTCAAGCACCACCAGCGCCGGCGACTCGCGCCGGAACTCATGGAGCGCTTCTTCACCATCCCCAGCTTCAGTTACGACGAGGCCTGCGTCTTCAAGCGCCGCCTTCGTCAGCAAGCGGGAAAGCGGCTCGTCATCAACAAGCAGGACTCGCTCTACGTCCGATCGCTCAAAACGACGATCCGGTACCGGACTCAGTTGCTGAGTGATCGAGTAATTCGATGAGATTGATTGTAGGCTGGACATGTTTAGCGGTTCAGGTGATCGAAGCCCATGTGATAGGTAGCACGCTTAAGACAACACATTTTTCTATCGGCAGGTTTGGACATTTCTTGAGTCAACTTAGCTTGACAACGATGTTCAATCCGCGCTCGCGGTCTTGATGGAGACGACCGCCTGACTTCGTAGCGTCTTGAGAAGATCCATCTCCTCGCGCGGAATGTCTCCAATCTTTCGGTCAAGCGTATCAGCGTAAATCAACCCCAACCAATCGCCATTGCGCACCAAAGGAAGCAAGATCATCGACTGCGACTTCAGCTTTTCGTGAAAACCAGCGGGCAGCAATGGCGCGACCTTCGGTGCCGCACTATCGAGAATGTGGACGTCCGCGTTGCGTCTGCAGCAGCCGAAGAACAAGTCGGTTGCGCTTTGCCTCTTCAGCGTAAACGCACTGCTGACAAGCCCTTCAGACTGCATGCCAAATGCCATGCGGACGCGCATTGCGCTCGCACCGCCATCGCGGGTAAATAGAACTACACGCTGGAAGCGTCCTGCTCGGTACAGGGCTTCGAGCACGTTGCGCAGCACCTGCATCAGCTTGAAGTCAGTCGCAAGCGTCTTTGACACATCATGAATTCCTTCAAGCAAGTTCTTTACGATCTCGCGCTGTGCGACATCCGCGCCCGCAGGTGTCGCCCCAGCGGTGGTTTCAGAGGACGACATTGCAGGGGCTGCCGTTGTAGGTGCAGACGTCTGTGATGTCGACGAGCCATTGGCACCAGTTAGCGGCGTCGGCGCAGCGGTTGGCGACATCGCAGTAGGTACCTGCGCGCCGAGAATCAATCCCGCGCTAATGCCCAACGCCGTTGCCTCCGAGGTGCATGCTTCGAGCGTGGAAGTTCGAATCTGCGATACAGCCTCGGCGCTCATGCCCAGCACGCGGGCAAATCGACGCGTCGCTGCGTCGATTTCAGTCGGGCTCTGACAGGCAGCCAGCGTGCTTGCGCAGTGCGCAATCGCCGACAGCGGATTCGCATTGGAAGCGGTGCTTCCGGCGCTCACCGGTTGCATGCCGGCAATCAGATCTGCTGGGAACCCCCAACGACGCGCAACCTCAGTACCGATTTGCCGGTAGCTGACGTCGAGAACCTGCTTTGCCGCTTTGTCCTCGTCGCCCTCCATGCCAACTGCTGCGCGGGCAATTTGTTGCGCCTCTTCGAACAAGTAAAACGTAACCAGCATTTTGCCAAGCTGGAAAAACATTGCGGCAATGCCAGATTGCTCGACCCGCCCCGGCAAAAGACGAGCCCCAAGGGTGCACGCTACCTGGCTAGAAAAGTAGCTTTGCGCGACCAGTCGCTTCATCTCTTGGGCCTGCTCGCCGTGCTTCAGATGCTCAAAGAAGATCAACGACAACGCGCAGTTGCGAACCGCATCAAAGCCGAGCAAGCTCACCGCTCGCGAGACCGTTGATACAGAGCCGCCGAAGCGCTGGTAGTGCGCGGTATTCACCATTCGCAAGAGCTTGTTGGTGAGCGATACATCCTTCAGTATCGCGGCGGTCAAACCATTGCCCGATTCGATATCCGATGACGCCAAACGGTTAATCTTTGATATCGCTTCTCCGAGCGCGGGAAAGTCACCACGCGTCCGCATGCGCTGCATGATGAATTCAATCGTGGCAGTTGACGAGCCTGCGCCCTCGGCGACCTTGTTGCTACCTCCTAAGTACTCTTCAATCGCTTTGCGAAAGCTTTCTACATCTGCAAATCGCTCGTCCGGACGCTTTGCGAGTGAGCGAAGCACCAGCGCATCGAGCCGGGCTTCGATGTGGGGATTGAGTGTTGAAGGCGCGACGAATGGCTTGTTAGCCATCCGACAGATGGTTTCAAAAGTGTTGTTCGATACGATCGGCGGTCTACCGGTGAGCATTTCGAAGAGCACGACACCAACTGAGAACTGATCGCTCGCTGGACTCGCCTTCCCACCTGCAGCCAGTTCGGGGGCGACGTAGGCAGGCGTACCTCGATAGTCACCACTCGCAGCCGTTTGTTTAGTACTTGCAGCAATACCGAAATCGGTGAGCTTCGGCGCGCCATGTGCGTCGATCAGGACGTTCGCTGGTTTGATGTCGCAATGCAGTGCGCCATTCGCATGAGCGTGCGCAAGGCCTGTGAGCAATGCTTGAGCGATTGCGAGCGCCTCACCGACGGGCAGCGGACCCGCTTGGTCCTTGAGCTTGCGCGCCAAGCTCTTACCCGCGATGTATTCGTAGACAAGCACCTCGTGTTCAGCCTCACGAAACCTATCGTACAGGCGCACAATATTTGGGTGCGACAGCGCCGCTACAGCGCGCGCTTCACCCAAGAGTGAATCGGCGAGCGTGGAATGGGTAATGCGCTTCAGCGCAACTTTTCGGTCTAATGCGACGTCATCGGCCAAATGAACGCTGCCCTGCGCACCACGCCCGAGCAGGCTCCGCACGTGAAAACGAGCGTTCTGCGCCTCGCTGGTTTTAGCATTTTGTTCGGCTCGAAGCCCAGGCATATGGTGTTTTCGCTTTCCGTTTGCTCTTTGGAACGGTTCTGCTCTCGTTGCGATGCACGTCTCCGGACGAGGAACGAGCCACTATGCCCCTTGGTCTTCGACGCGCCCGAGAGATACGCAATCCCTTGTTGTCCTTTGTCTAATCGACAACTCGGGCAAGAAATTGAGATCAAAGGCTGATTGCGCGCGGCCGGCGAAAGGCAAGGGCTATCGCGCGCTCAAGCTTGGCCTCATCCGGCCGAAAACAGATACACACGAAACGTACCTTATGCCTTTCATCACCACCAGACTCCCCTCGTTGCAGTTGTGGACCTCGCGCTTTGCGCTCGAGGCAATCCCGGTATTGCCTGAGACAGTCACTGTTCTGGCCGGGCTTGCCGAACGCATCGACGAACTCGCACCGCGCGACATCGCGGCAGCAATTCGCGCCGACCCTCTCATGTCGCTGAAGACGCTTGTGTGGGCAAGTGAGGCGCTCAACAAGCGCCGCTCATCTGACTTGCGCGGCGAGCCAGAGACAGTCGAAGAAACGCTGGTCATGATGGGGGTATACCCTTTTTTCAATCGCTTTGGCAGCTTGACCGACGCGACAACGCACTTGCAGGACATTCCCGGTGCCTATGAAGGACTGCGCGAGGTCGTGGATCGGGCGCAGCAGGCGGCAATATTTGCCGTTACCTGGGCCGCTTATCGTCAAGACCTCGACGCCACCGTCATCCAAGAAGCGGCGCTTTTGCATGACATCGCGGAAATGATGGTCTGGTGCGTCGGTCCCAACCTGGGCTTAGCAATGAAGAAGATCCGGCAACTCCAACCGTCGATGCGGAGCTTGGAGATTCAGCAGCGAGTACTGGGCGTCAGCTTAAGTGACCTAACCCTCGCTGTTCTTGAGAAGTGGCGCTTGCCATCGATGCTAGCGCGCCTCAACGATCCTACCCAACACGGACTCGCTGCGGTGCAGAACGTGCTGCTCTCGGTGAACTTAGCTCGCCACGCAGCGAATGGCTGGGATGACCCTGCATTGCACGATGATTACATCGCAATTGGCCGACTCCTCAACCGTTCTGGTGGTTGGGTGCAAGCGGAGGTACAGCGCCTCGCTGGCCATGACACCGACGCGACCGTCTAGGCAGACGTCGATGCGGTGAGCAAACTGTACCGCCTTAGCGCCATCTCGTGCTCGCGCGCACGCATGTATGCGGCCGGGCGTCAAACATGCCCTGCTGCCCGCGCCAACGCGGGCACGCATAGCTCGAACGAGCTAGGCGAGAGAAGATTTACTGCAGCATGACCGAAACGGGCACTGGGATGAGGCCACGTTTGGCAGCCTCAACGAGGATTGACTCGACCTCATTTGCAGCAATGCTGGGGTCCAGTGACGCCAGCAGACTTGCTTGTTCTAGTGCAATCCGCTCCGTGAGGATCGTCGGAACAACAGCTTGCTCACAAACACCCTTCATCGCAGCGTCAAGTTCAGCATAACGTTCGATCCACTCTTGTGCGCGCATATCATCCTCCTCATCTGGAGAAACGTCATTGAGGCAAAGCGAGGCAGAAAGCCTCGCCGTGCTCATTTCAGACTAAAACTCTTCCCAGTGGTCGTCAGCAGCCTTGCTCGTGCCGAGACTAGCCAGCTTTGCGGCTGGCTTCGGTGCCGAGACCGGCCCTGCCAAGACAGGTGGCCCTGAAGCAACAGGCTTGGGCGTGAAAGGCACCTTCGCAGAAACAGAGGGCTTGGCCGATGAGCTCGTAGATTTGCTCATGGAACCATCTGACTTGCTGGAAGCGGATGAAGCGAACGCAGGCTTCACAATGCCACTCGGTTTGCTTGCCGGTGCAAGCGCTGCTTTCACCGGTGCTGTTGGAGCGACCCACTTAGCAACTTGTGGCGCAGAGGAAACCTGGGGCGTGGTCGACGCAGACGCCGCGCGCACGGAGTGATCTACCTGAAACACCGACACAGACTGATTCAAGCGCGTTGTCTGATCACGCAGACTTGCAGCCGCCGCGGCGCTTTGCTCAACCAAGGCGGCATTCTGCTGCGTCATTTGATCTAGCTGGGAGACAGCAAGGTTGACCTGCTGGATGCCAGATGCTTGCTCTGTCGTTGCCGCGGAAATCTCCGCAATGATGTCTGTCACGCGTTGGACACTCTGCACGATCTCAGTCATCGACTTTCCAGCCTCGTCGACGAGCTTAGTACCAGACTCGACTTTCTCGACACTGCTGGAAATCAAAGACTTAATTTCCTTGGCGGCCTGCGCGCTACGCTGTGCCAGCGTTCTCACTTCGCCCGCGACGACGGCGAAGCCACGACCTTGTTCACCAGCGCGAGCAGCTTCCACTGCCGCGTTCAGCGCGAGGATGTTAGTTTGGAATGCGATACCGTCGATGACGCCGATGATGTCCGCAATCTTCTGTGACGAAGTCTGGATCTCAGACATCGTACCGACGACCTGGTTGACCACATCACCACCACGGTTTGCATCCATCGACGCGGCAGCGGCCAACTGATTCGCCTGCTTGGCAGAATCAGCGTTCTGACGCACGGTCCCTGTCAGCTGCTCAACCGACGCTGCGGTCTGCTGCAGAGAGCTCGCTTGGCTTTCGGTACGAGCGGACAAATCAGCATTGCCCTGCGCAATTTCTGACGACGCGGTCGCAATCTGATCAGATGCAGCCTTTACGTCGGCAATCACTGCTCGCAGCGAGCCAACCATCGCTTGCAATGCTTGCATCAGCTTGCCAACCTCGTCGCGCGAAGTTGAGGAGAACGAAGTCTTCAGGTCGCCCTTTGCAATCTGATCAGCCGCATCAACCGCAGCGTTGATCGGGCCGACGATCGAGCGCGTTAGCCACCAACCCATACCAATCGCCAAGATCGCCGCGATCGCCACGCTCAACCCCAAAAGAAAACTCGTGCGTTCGATGGCTTTGCTACCAGCTGCCTTTTCCTGCTCCGACAACTTCATGTTGAAAACAGCCAATTCGTCAAGCGCGTCTCGTGCAGCGCTAAATTTCGCAAACGAATCAACCAGTGCTGTCTGAGATAAAGACTCCGGGAGCACCCCGCCTCGACTCTCGGTAACGAGCGTACGAAACTTGCGTAGTTGCTCAGCATAAACACGGTATGCCGCTAAGGCCTTCTCGTGAACCCTTTTCTCATCATCGTTCGTATAAAGCTTGACATATTCAGCGCTCTCTTTCTCGTGCAACTTGAGGCTCGCCTCAATCTTGTCAAGCACATTTGCGCGCTCAGACATTGAGCTCTCGAGCAGCACGCGCAACTCGTTTCGCCGCGCCTCTGAGAGACTCTCCTTCAACTGCCCTACCGCCTTCACCGACGGGAGCAGGTTGCCCGACGCATTCTCAAGAAGGCCTCCAACGACCTGGAGCTGATACCAACTAACCGTCGCAATGCCCAACATGAGGGACAGTATGAGGACGAACGCGCCAATCAAGCGCTTTGAAATTGAAAGATTAGCGATGAAGGTCATCCGCGGCTCCTGATGGGTAAGGGTTTAGTCACTAAAAGGCGCTGCTGCTTTATTGCACGGTCGCATCAAACGCGAGACCCATGTCGGACGCTGTGAGTAGCTTCTCGATGTCAGTCAGGATGAGCATGCGTTCATCGACCTGCCCGATACCCTGAATGAAAGCCGCATCAACAACCTCAGAGAAGTTTGGTGGTGGCTGGATGTTCTTCGCCTCGAGCGCGACCACATCAGAAACCTGATCGACCACCACGCCAACAACTTTCTTGCCGATGTTTAGGATGATGACGACTGTAAATGAGTTGTACTCAACTTTGCCGAGACCAAACTTGATGCGCAGATCAATGATCGGCACGATCACACCGCGAAGATTAACCACCCCCTTGATAAATGAAGGTGCACCAGCAATGCGTGTTGGGTTCTCGTAGCCACGAATTTCTTGGACCTTGAGGATGTCAATGCCGTACTCCTCTTCGCCAAGTCTGAAGGTCAAATATTCGCCATCAGTAATGGGGACGCTCGCGCTAGCGGGTGTGGCGGCAAGCGCCTGCTCAATTAGTGTTGTTTCATTCATTCCCATGTCAGCCTCTTTGGGTCAAGTGGAAGGTTCGAGATACATCTAGTAATGTTGAGAGCCGGATGCGCCGTCTGCGTTCGCGTTGGCAACTAGGCCGCCGCGCGGACGAGCCGCGAAGTCGTGCCTAGCATTGCTGGCGCAGCCTCTCCGCCGTCTTGGGCCACGCGCGAACTCAGTTGACTGCCAAAGCCCGCGCTTGAGTTGGGCAGCTTAAACTCCGCAACAACTCCGACCAACGTGCCAGCTTGATCACGTAAGCTACTTGCGGCTGCGGCCATCTGCTCGACCAACGCAGCGTTCTGCTGAGTCGCTTGGTCGATCTCGTTCATTGCGCTTACGACTTCTTCAACGCTGTTGCTTTGGTCGCCACCTGCGGCGCTTATCTCGCTGATGAGGTCGCTCACGCGTTGGATCGACTTGACAACATTCGTCATCGTGGTGCCAGCGCGATCGACATACGTGGTGCCTTCATCCACGCGCGCTACGCTGTCGCCGATGAGCGTCTTGATCTCCTTCGCCGCATCGCCTGAGCGCACGGCTAGGCTTCTCACTTCAGATGCAACAACGGCAAAACCACGGCCCTGTTCGCCCGCGCGTGCGGCTTCAACCGCGGCGTTTAGGGCGAGGATGTTGGTCTGGAAAGCGATTCCATCGATTAGCCCAACGATCTCGTTAATCTTGCGTGAGGCTTCGCTGATGCCACGCATGGTGTTGACGACTGACGTCACGACCTCGCCGCCTTCGGCAGCGACGCTGGATGCTTCTTTGGCAAGCTTATCTGCCGTCGCGGCGCTCTCAACGTTGCGCATCACCTGTTGCTTAAGCGCGTCAATGGATGCTGCAGTACGCTGCAGCGACCCAGCCTGCTGCTCCGTGCGAGAGCTGAGGTCGTTGTTGCCAGATGCGATCTCTTCGCTAGCCTGGGCCACAGATTCAGCATTCGCACGAACGTTTGCCACGCCTTCAACTTTGGCGGGGCCAAGCTTGGCCAAGCGCGCGTCGAGCGCGGCAATTGCATCTTTTGGCGAGTTTGCCAAGGCTTGTGCGGAAATGGAGGCGACAGCGACGGCAGCGGCGATTTTGAGCATTCGATTCA
This sequence comes from Nitrosomonadaceae bacterium, assembly GCA_021300055.1. Taxonomy (GTDB): domain Bacteria; phylum Pseudomonadota; class Gammaproteobacteria; order Burkholderiales; family Usitatibacteraceae; genus UKL13-2. Next base: position 9,898 of record JAJTHU010000342.1, read on the forward strand.
TAATTGACTCATGCATCTGTTGGGTAGGGTTGAAGTGGTTAGGGCGTTTAGACCCATCACCTCCTATCGGTCGGCAGCGGTAAGTCTTTAGCGTGAGCGAATAATCCTTTACGCATCGGCACAGACAGGCCTCCGATGTGTGCAATGATTATCGACAGACGCATTGCAAGCTTGAGGCCGGATTAGCGGGGGAATTTCCCGCTAAATCCGCTAGGTAGCGGATTGGCACACGCCTCCGCCCCGGGAGACGCGTCGCCATCTAGTGGTTTTGCTCAGGCGATGCCTAGTTTTGCAAGCGAGCCATGCTTTTTGCTTAAGTTGGGCTCGAAACGGCCGATACAGGCATGCATCAGTGGTAAACGCTCTCAACGCGCCCTACCGTCCTTGTTCAAACAGAGCTGCGGCAGTCGCGCCATATTTGCTTCCTCGAAGGTCAACCCATGCCAGGATCCTCCAACATGTTGCCGCTACGCAAGAATGAAATCGCGGTCGGCAAACCGTTGCCTTGGCCCGTCTACAACTCGGCCAAAAAGCTATTGCTGCGCGAAGGATTCGTGGTTGAGTCCCCCTTGCAAATCGAACGCCTACTTGCTGTCGGGCTATTTCGCCCCACTATTGAGGGCGGCGCGGCACCCAGCGTTGCCGCTGAGGCGGTCGCTAGCCCGGAAGAATTGGCCGATATCTTGCGCATTCCGAGCAACATCAAGTCTTTCGAGTCGGCCGGCATGACTCCTGGCTTGCCGCTACAACTGACGCCATTGAGCTTTCCGGATGACCGATACATCGTCAAATTGGTGGGATACCTTACGGGCGAGTCGATCCTGATCTCTCATCCAACCAAAGACGGCAAGATCATCTTTATCAAAGAAGGTATCGAGTACCGGTGTCGCGCATTCAACAAGCGCTATGCCTACTCTTTCGAGTGCTCCGTACTCAAAAGCCAACTTCTACCGTTCCCTTATTTGCATTTGAGCTATCCGGGCGGTGTCAAGACAGAGAAGGTGCGCGCCTCGTCGCGGATTACCACGGACATTCCCGCTTGCGTGTTTCTGGGCAACTCGCGCTCAGCGCTCACCGGCATGGTGCGCGACCTCAGCCTCAACGGCGCATTGGTGCAATCGTCCAGCCACCTCGGTGAAAAGGGCGATACGGTGCGAGTAGCGTTTCGCTTGAAGATCGACGATGCACCGACTTTGTTCGAATTTGACACCGTCATCCGCAACGCCACCACAGATTCGGACGATTCGCTGCGTGGGCTGTACCGCACGGGCATCGAGTTCCCCCCTCTATCGACAGAGCTGCGGCGTATGCTTGAACTCTACGTATATCGCGAGCTCGCCAAAGAAGCATGAGTTGCTTCTATCGCCCGCTGACGCGGGCAATCAAGAAAGCTAGCGCAAGTAGTCGAACAGCGAGAGCCGGCTGGTCTGCGCATACGCTGACAATGCGGCCTGTAGCGCAACTTGCTGCTGCGTGAATTTGGAAGCTATTTCCGCGTAGTCCACATCCTGGATTTGGCCCAAGAGCACCTTGCCCTGATAGGCGACTTCCTCGGAAACGCGCGTCGCTTGATCGAGCGCGTTCATGCGACCGCCCACCTCGGCACGCTTGGATAGCGCGTTATCAAATGCCTGCTCGAGGCTCGCAGCCGCTTGGCGAACCGCGTCATCTACTTTGGCGCGATCGGCGTCGTTAGTGACCGGTTTCCGAAGCGCAGCAATCGCTTGGTCGAGCATGTCAAACACGCTCTGCGTGGTCCCTTGGCCGATCTGAAAAGTATCTCCAGCAGCAGGCGTCCCGTTGACCGTGAAGCGCATCCCGTCCGCACTAATGCTCATCCCCGGCGTGAATGCGCCGCTCACCACGCTGGTGCCAAGCGTCGTGTCGATGAGGTCGTAATTCGGGCCAGGCAAAATTTGTAGCTGGTAGTTATGCCCGGTCAGCGCGCTCGCAGTGGCGACAGTTCCCGAGTCGATGCGTGCGCTGCCCGTATTGGTAGCGCTAGCGGCAGTGGTAAACGACCCGTTACCGGGATTGATGCCCATGAACACGCGGAATCCGTCCGCATTGGATTGAATCGTCAGCCCGGGTCCAACACCCACGCCGCGCGTGCCGTTGTCGCCGGCATAGGCGATGGCGCTGCCTGACTGGTAGAACGGCAGCAGGTTGCTCTGGTGGCCGGCGAACAGGAACTGCCCGTCAGAACCACGTGTATTAGCAAGCATGAGCAATTGCGCGCGCTCCGAGGTTAGCTTGTCCGCCAGGCTGCGCCGATCCGAATTACCATAAGCGGCATTACCGGCTGCGACCAGTGTTTCGCGCGCAGAAGAGATCGAGTCGCCGACAGCCCCTAAAGTCGACTCAAGGCGACGCAATTCGCCATCGAGATAGTTTTGGTTGGCCTTGTATGCCTCTTGCGCGGCCAGACCTGCTTGGGTCGTGACAATCTGAGATGAGTTCACCGGATCATCTGCCGGCGTCGACACCTTGCGACCGCTGGACAGCATGTCCTGTGTTGCATAAAGACGCGCTTGCGCATCGAGCATTCGCGCGCTCATGGCGGCGTGTGCGTAGGCGGTACCGACTCTCATGGAAAACCTCTGCTTACCTTGACTGGTTCACATCATCGCGATTAGCGCCCCATTTCCAGCAATGACTGGAAAACGGTTTGCGCGGTCGCGATGACCTTTGCGGATGCTTGGTACGCCTGCTGATAACGGATTAGCTTCGCAGCTTCCTCGTCTAGGTTGACGCCCGAAACTACTGATTGATCCGCCCTCGCCTGCTGTAGCAACTGTGCCGAAACGTCACGCCCAGTCTGCAACCCTCGCGTGGTCGTGCCGATCTTGGCCGAGATCTCGCCAAATGCTTGCGAAAACGTCAGGCCTTGCAGCACAACATTGTCTGCAACCGCCGCCAGCGCCAATCCATTGCGGTTATCACCGCTGGTGTTGGTTAACCCGAGCGCGAGGGCACGCGGGTCGTTGATTGCCAAAGCAATTGATGACGCGCCAGCGCGAAACGGCTGCAACTGGAAGCTATCACCCGCAGCGACAGCACCCGCAATGTTGATGGTGAGTCCATCGATGACCTGTGGCATGCTGGAGTAGGTCGTGCGACGTCCATCCGAAGCTCGAAGCACGGAGTACTGCGTGCCATCGAAGTCAATACGATAGTCACTCGCTTGCACCGAAGATGGGTCCGAGATCACAACTGACATCGTGCCAGCACCTGTATTCGCAGGGCTGGCGAAGCTGACGGGGTTGGCGGCGGTAAACAGCGGCTGGCCGGTGACGCCGTTGAGATTCGTTCCAAGCGCGTGGACTTCGTTGAAACGAATGGCGAGGGTCGTGGCAAGTCGGCCCAACTCGTTTTTTGCGTCAACTAGGTTTACATCTCGAAACTTAATCTGCGCCGCGAGTGCGCCGCCAGTGATGTTGTTGGCGGTAATCTGGCTTGTCGTGGTGCTGCCGTTGTTTGTCGACGTAATGCCAATGATCTGTCGATCCGGCACAATCGGATCAGCGCCGATCGACACTCGACCCGCCGTAGCGCCGACGACAAGCGCCGGACCGCTGGTCAGGAATACATTGAGGCTGCCATCTGACTGCGCCAGTGTAGTTACGCCCACCTGCTCATTCAACTGGCGAATCAGTTCATCGCGCTGATCCATGAGGTCGTTAGGTGTTTGACCAGTTCCGAGAGCTAGTGAAATAGCATCATTCGTGCGTGCTATCTGCGATGCGATCTCGTTGATGCGAACCACTGTGGTTCTCACACCCAAATCGACATTGCGACCAAATTCATCCAACTGCTGGGCAGCTGAGTTGAGTCGACCTGCCATCTGGGTTCCGGTCGCGATAACCGTAGCGCGTGACGCGAGATCAGCAGGTCGCGCTGCCGCTTCTGTCAAGCTTGAGAAAAAGCGATCCATCGCCGCATTGATGCCCAGGTCATCCGACGCAAAAAGTCGATCAACCCGCGACATCAGCTTGGACTGCGTTGCGTACTCCGACGCCTGCGACTGCGCGAATTGAAGTTGAGCCGTGGTCTGCGCATCAAAGGCACGCTGAATCGTCGCGACTGCTACACCGCGACCAGTGAAGCCAATACCTGAATACTGGCCTGGCATCGTCGTTTGTACGGTCTGCTGGCGTGAGTATCCTGGCGTGTTGACGTTGGCGACGTTGTTGCTCGCTGCGTTGATTGCTGCGTAAGCCGCTGCGAGCCCAGAGGTTCCGACACCGAGTAATGACATATTGGCTTATCTAAGCAAGATTGGTTTGGTCGCGGCTATGCATCGCACGAGATACTGCAATGACGCTGTTGATAGTTCGCGACAGCTTTGACGCATAGCTTGGGTCGGTTGCGTAACCTGCTCGCTGCAGCGAACCGGCAAATGCCTCAGCAGAGTGGACGTTGTTTCCGACGTTGGCGTAGCGAGGACTCCTGCCAACCAACTTTGCGTAGTCTCGGAAACTCTCTTCGTATGAGTCGTAGGCACGAAATCGAGCGAGCATTTTTTTCGGGGCGCCGTTGACGTACTCCGTCGTCATCACCTCAACGGTCTTACCCTTCCAATTCGGGCCTGCTTTGATACCGAATAGGTTGTGGCTAGGCGCCCCGTCCGCATGGCGGATTTGGTGGCGTCCCCAGCCCGTTTCCAACGCTGCTTGGCCGAGCATGAACTTGGCCGGAATCCCAGACTCCGCCGCGACCCGCTGAGCGTCTTCTCTCAACGAACCGATAAACCGTTCTTGTCGTATACCAACGGGCTCAGCGGAATGGATACTCTCCAGACTAGGCTGCGGACGTACTGCTCCATCGCTGATCGCGTGGCGCAAGTGGGGTGAACGTCGCCCAAGATTATCAAGCCCAGACAAGTTCTGAAAGGACACCTTAGCCAACTGCGGTGAGGTCGCAGGTGCAACATCGACGCGAGCCCCTTGATCAGCTGCTTGCCCTATTGGCTGGGCGCGAGGCGACAATGCACTGGTGCTGTCAGCTCCAGCAGATTTCTTGGTACCTCCCGCCTGAGTAGGTGTGGCCAGAACTCCCGCAGCATCGCTGCCTTGGAGCTGCCTGCCCAACTGGCGTTCAATCATTTTGGCGAGCCCAGTGCCCTGCGAAGCCATCCGCTGCGCGATCTCTTGGTCAAACATGCCACCAAAAGTCTCGCTCGCATTGCCGCTCAGGAGCCCAGACTTTGGCGATGCATCGCGCATGGACTTGATGAGCATGCCCATGAAGACCGCCTCGAACTGCCGCGCCGCTTCACCTAGCGCTCGCTTCGGATCGGATGCAGCACCACTTTTCAGCCGATTAAGGCTAGCGGAGTCAACCGCAAGGCGCTGCTGCATGTCAGAGACTTGCTTCATGTCTAGATCACTTCCAACTCAGCCTTGAGTGCACCTGCCGCCTTCATCGCTTGCAGGATTGCTAGCAGGTCCTGTGGGGTCGTACCCATTGAGTTAAGCGCCTTGACGACATCAGCGAGATTTGCACCGGCATCGACAAGCATGACTTGGCCACCATCTTGCTTCACCGAGATGTCGGTTTTCTCAGCGACCACTGTCTGCCCTTGGCTCAGCGGATTCGGCTGGCTCACTTGTGGGGTGGAACTGATGGTCACCGACAAGTTGCCGTGCGACACGGCGCAGGGTTCGAGCGACACGGCACGATTCATGACCACTGACCCGGTGCGCGCGTTAACGATCACGCGCGCTGGCGGTAGCACCGCATCTACTTCAATGTTTTCCAGCTCAGCCATGAACACGACCTTCCCTTCGGGGCTGGACGGCATGCGCACGCTAATCACGCGGCCATCAAGAGCCATCGCCGTTTTCTCGCCCATACGACGATTGACTGCTTCAGCGAGCTTGCTGGCCTTTGTAAAGTCGAGTTCATTCAGCTCAAGATGAATTGTTGTGGCTGAGGCGAATGGTGATGCCACAGCCCTCTCAACAGTAGCACCCGCCGGAATACGCCCAGCGTTGAGTTGGTTGATCTGAACTTTGCTGCTGCCAGAGGACGCCCCAGCGCCCGCAATGATGACGTTGCCTTGCGCGATCGCGTAAACCTGCCCATCAGCACCCTTTAGTGGCGAGAGGAGCAACGTGCCACCTTTCAGAGACTTTGCGTTCCCTAGAGAGGAAACGGTCACATCGATTTGCTGTCCTGGTTTTGCAAACGCTGGAAGCGTTGCGGTAAGCATGACGGCGGCGACGTTTTTCAGTTGCAGGTTTGTGCCCGCAGGAAGATTGACGCCAAGCTGCCCCAGCATGTTGGTGAGGCTTTGTGTAGTGAATGGCGTTTGGGTCGTTTGGTCGCCTGAGCCGTCAAGGCCCACAACAATTCCGTAGCCGATAAGTTGATTGCTGCGCACGCCCTGGATGCTGGCAAGATCCTTGATGCGCTGCTTGGACTGCGCGAAAGCCGTCGCGCTCATCGCTACAATCAGCAAGCCAACCAGTACGCGACAAATTTGCTTCATGGTTTGACCTAACTAGAAGGGCAGGATGTTAAGGAAGAAGCGCTGCAACCAGCCCATGCGCTGAGCCTCGTCGATGTACCCCTTGCCGCGGTACTCAAGACGAGCGTCTGCAACCTGCGGAGACTGCACAACATTGCCGGCTTGGATCGTTAGCGGGTTCACGACACCAGAAAATCGGATGAGCTCGGTGTTGTGATTGATACCA
>JAJTHU010000028.1 GCA_021300055.1 Nitrosomonadaceae bacterium
ATTGGTGATGCCTATATGGTCGCTGGTGGCTTGGTCAATAAGTCCGGCCCGTACGTCGACAACACCGCCATGCTCGCTCTAGACATGCAGGCAGTGGTGGCGCGACACACGGCGCCGAATGGAGAGCGCATCTTTCTGCGTGTCGGCATGGCGACGGGCCCGGTGGTTGCGGGTGTCATCGGTCGTCGCAAGTTCAACTACGATCTCTGGGGCGATACCGTCAATATCGCCAGCCGCATGTGTACCGAGGCGGATCCCGGCGCCATCCAAGTCGATTCCGTGACCTACCGCCGTCTGCACAATCGCTTCCACTTCGACACGGCACACCAGATTCAGGTCAAGGGCAAGGGGCCGATGCAAGTATTCAACCTGCTCAGCACGGTTGAAGATATCCCCGCCGCAGGCAGCGAAAACGTGGTGCCCATGTCTGAAGGGCAGCACCGTCACTGAGTTTGGTCTGCTAGAGTTGAGACAGTGTCGCAGCGTGAACGGGAGGTGTTCGCGTGGAAAATAATGCGACTCTGAATAGCAGAGTCGACCAAAATCAAGCCGAGCCGAGTAACTCCAAAAGTGGCAATGTGCTGAACGCACGTGAGGCCGGGGTTGCCCTCGTCTTGCAAGGCGGTGGCGCACGTGCTGCTTATCAGGTCGGCGTGCTCAAGGCCGTGTCCGAGATTCTTGGTCACCCCGCGGAGAACCCTTTCCCGATCATCACTGGTACTTCGGCTGGGGGTATCAACGCGGGCGTGCTCGCAACCCACGCTGACCACTTTGCTGATGCGGTGCGCATCCTCGAAACCCTGTGGGCGAACCTCGAGCCGAGCAAGGTCTACCGAACAGATTTCCCCGGAGTCGCGGCGTGTAGTGGGCGGTGGTTGGGCTCCTTCATCTTTGGCGCGCTGACCAAAAACCACCGTACTTCGCTATTCGACAACAGCCCGCTTCGCGATCTGCTCGACCATGCAGTGCGGGCCGATCGGATTCAGGCGAATATTGATCAGGGCGCGCTGCGTGCGCTCTCTGTGTGCGCTTCAGGCTATACCTCCGGTCAGAACTGCGCATTTTTTCAGGCGGCCCCTGATGTACATGGTTGGAAGCGCTCGCAACGCGTTGGGATCCGCGTCGCCGAAATGAAATCCGATCACTTGATGGCGTCCGCAGCCATTCCGTTTGCGTTTCCCGCGGTGAAGATCAATCGCGAGTTCTTCGGTGATGGTTCGATTCGTCAGACGGCACCGGTCAGCCCGGCACTGCATTTAGGAGCCTATCGCGTTTTTGTCGTCGGCACTGCGCGCTTGATTAAGGGAAACCCTTCGCGTTCGCGCAGTGAATCCTATCCTTCATTGGCGCAGATTGCGGGTCACGCCATGTCGTCAATCTTCTTGGATTCGTTGGCGATGGATCTGGAGTTACTGCAGCGGGTTAACGCCACCATTGCGCTCGTCGAGCAAGATAAGCTGCGCGCCTCGGGCATGCCCTTGCATCACGTCGATGTGTGCGTGGCTTGCCCTGATCAGCCGCTCGAGGAGTTGGCGCATCGTCATGTTGGCAATCTGCCCGCGACCATTCGGTTCCTGATGCGTTCAATCGGGGCGATGCGTAAAGGTGGCGCGGCGTTGGCGAGCTATTTGCTCTTCGATAGCCATTACACGCGCGCACTGATTGACCTGGGGTATCAGAATACGATTCCGCGAGCCGATGAGATCGCCACTTTCTTTGACCCGAACGCGGCGCCTCCTGTCACCGAAATTCCCACGCCGTCGTTTCACCCGGAGTCGACGCAGCAATTTGCCGCTGTGCAAAGCCCCTGAGAACTCCCCGAGCCGACGTGCGTTGCGCGCATTACGGAGCGACGATGATCGATCCCAGAAAACGCTTAGCAAGCCACTCTGAGATGTCGTTGATTTCCTCTGGGCATACGGCGTGCTGCATCGGGTATTCGCGCCATTCGGGGCGGTAACCGTGCGATTCAAGTTGCGCGCGAGACGTGCGTGCCAATGTCAGCGGCACAATCGGATCCTGCGTGCCATGCGCGTACAAAATGGGAATGTGCGCGTTGGCTTGTGATTTTTCGCTGCCTAGTGAGTCACCGAGCGTCAGATAGGTAGAAAGCGCCATGATGCCGCCCAGTGGCGCTGCATAACGCAGGCCGCACTGCAGCGCGATCGCTCCGCCCTGCGAGAAGCCTGCCAGCACGATGTTGCGACTATCGATGCCGCGTTCGATCTCTCGTGCAATCAATGCATCGATAGCAGCCTGCGACTCGCGGATGCCGGCTTCATCGGCGCGTCGCTCAAGCTCGGCCATTGAGATGTCATACCAGCCGGGCATCACATAGCCGCCGTTGATCGTGATGGGGCGTGAGGGAGCTTGCGGAAAGATGAAGCGGATGGCGAGGTCTTCAGGCAGCGCCAGCTCCTTGACGATAGGCACGAAGTCCCAGCAGTCCGCACCGAGGCCATGCATCCAGATCACCGTGTGCTTCGGATCCGCGCCGGTGTTGAGTTCGAGGTGTTGGATCAATTGGCTCATGTGGCTTCCTCAGGGGGTTGGCTTGGGCCCGGAACCAGGCGGCCGTTGTGCCGATTTGGGACGGAATGCCTTGATCACTTCATCCACGGTCTCAATGTACGGCCCGCCAATCAGGTCGACGCAATACGGGATCGCGGCCATGATGCCTGGCTCGACGTGCACGCCGTCGGCGTTGCGAAGCCCTTCGAGTATTTCCTGAATCGCCTTGGGTTGCCCGGGCAAATTCACAATCAAACTCGACTTGCGGATCACCGCCACCTGCCTCGACAAGATCGCCGTTGGTACAAACCGTAGCGAAATCTGCCGCATGCGTTCGCCAAAACCATCCATGACACGGTCCGCGACGGCGAGGGTTGCGTCGGGCGTGACGTCGCGCGGTGCAGGACCAGTGCCGCCCGTCGTGAGGATCAGCGCGCAAGCTTCGTCATCGGCCCAAGCGCGCAGCGTGGCTTCAATGATTGGTTGCTCATCAGGGATGACCTTGGAGACGATGGTGATTGGGTTGTGCAGCGCGCGGCGCAGCCACGCTTCTAGGCTGGGCAAGCCTTCGTCTTTATAGATGCCTGCGGAAGCGCGGTCGCTGATCGAAAGCAATCCGATCTTGATAGTGTCGTAACTCATGATGCGTGTGCGGTGATGTACTTCAACAGCAGTTTGTACGTTTGCCGAAAAAACTTTGGTGGTTGGTGTTTGAGGTACTCCTCGCGCGCCTTGCCGACCATCGTTTGCAGTGACTCAAACTCGCTGTCATCCGCATCCGGCATAAATTCCGCGCGGAACTCGTTGAGCGCGCTGGCGTCGCTAAGGATTCGCGTGCGCCATTGTTCGGCCAAGTGGTGCATCGCGGTATCGCGCCGCGAAGGGGCCTTGAGCGCGTCGAGTTTCTCGACAATCGGCGCAGCATCGACTAAACGCATCAGTTTGCCGATGTACTGCATCTGGCGATAAACGCCGCCGTGCTTGTTGGGGTTGATGCGCTTGGCATCAACAATGGCGTCGAAAAGGCGCTCTGGCAGGTCAAATCGGCGCAGCGTCTCCACCGGAAGACGTACTAACTCCTCGCCGACGGCCTGGAGCGCGAGCATGCGGCGCTTCGCCTCGCTCTTGCTAATAGGGAGTTCATCGTCTGCGGCGTCAGTGTCCTCGATCAGGGATGCTTCAGCGGCTGGGTCGGCATCCGGGGCGTCCGCAGTCGCCGCTGGCTTTTTACGTGCAGCCAATTGTGAATCCTTGGGTGTTTATCGATACGAAAGCGAAGATGTTACAGGAGCGGCGCCGGCGCGGCGCTCGCGCGATAATGCGCATTGCCCTGATCTGACGCGCGGGGTGTGCGGGTAGGGTAGAGCTTGTACGCCTCGACGTTGTTGCCTTGATCCGTTTCTAATCATTTGATGACTCTCTCGATGAACTCTGTGCTCCAAGATGCCGCCCTCCACGCCATTGAATACGCTCGCAAACAGGGGGCGAGCGCAGCCGACGTTGAGGTGTCCACCTCGGTGGGGCAGTCGGTCACTGTTCGCCTCGATGAAGTTGAGACGATCGAACACAACCGCGATAAGGGATTGAGTCTGACCGTCTACTTCGGCGCCAAGCGCGGCAACGCATCGACCACCGACCTCACTAGGGAGGCCGTTGAGCGTAGCGTTGATGCCGCCGCTGCCATCGCCAAGTACACCGCAGAGGACCTTTTCGCTGGACTCCCAGATCCGGACCGACTGGCGCGCCCTCCATTCGCAGACTTCGATCTCTACCATCCTTGGAAGCCAACGGTCGAAGAGGCGATTGAGCGTTGCCGACAGATGGAAGCTGCAGCTTTCGCAGCCGATCCGCGTGTGGATAACAGCGAAGGTGCCAGCCTCTCTACCTACGAGTCGGACTTTGTATACGCCAACTCGCTCGGGTTTGTTGGTGGGTACCAGACCTCCCGACATAGCGCGAGTGTGACGGCGATTGCCTCTGCTGATGGCGGTATGCAACGCGACTATTGGTATAGCGTGGCTCGCCATCAAGATGACCTCGACGACGCTACGCGAATCGGCACTCTGGCCGGCAAACGCGCGGCCGCCCGCCTCGGCGCGCGACGCCTCACCACGTGCGAAGCCCCGGTGGTATTTGATGCAACGCTTTCGCCGGGCCTGATTGGTGCTTTTGTCGGTGCGGTGAGCGGCTCATCGCTTTACCGCAAGGCGAGTTTTTTGCTTGATTCAGTGGGCACGGAAGTATTCGCGCGGCACATTTCAATTGTGGAGGACCCCACATTGCGTCGCGGCCTTGCTAGCGGTCCCTTCGATAACGAGGGGGTTGCAACGCAGACACGCGACATCGTTCGCGATGGCGTGCTGCAAGGCTACTTTCTCTCGACGTACTCCGCGCGTAAGCTTGGTCTCTCGTCAACAGGTAACGCCGGCGGTAACCATAATTTGCTGGTCACCGACAGCGGCATTGGTCGGGATGAAATATTCCGTCGCATGGGGCGCGGACTGTACGTCACTGAAACCATGGGACAAGGCGCGAACAATGTCACCGGCGACTTCTCCCAAGGCGCCGCGGGCTTCTGGATCGAAAACGGCGAGATTGCGTATCCCGTGGAGGAGATCACCATCGCGGGTAACTTGCGTGATATGTTCCGCAGCATTGTTGCCATCGGCAATGACGCGCTGCCTTATGGCTCCAAGCGCGTCGGGTCAGTGTGGATCGAGCGGATGTCAATTGCCGGTACCAACGCCGCTTAAGCACTGCAACCTTGGACCGGCGCTGCAACGTTGCACCGATGAACTCGTGAGCTACTGTCATGACTGATCAAAGCGAAAACCGACGGCGTTTCTTAGTGTCCGGTGCGGGTGCGAGCGCAGCGCTGCTTGCGGGTAACGCGTCAGCGCAGTCGAGCACGTTGCCTACTGTTCGGTGGCGCTTGACGTCGAGCTTTCCGAAAAGCCTTGACGCGATCTTCGCGTCGGCCGAGATCGTTTCGAAGCGCGTGGCCAGCGCTACGGGTGGGCGCTTCACGATCCAAGTGTTTGCGGCGGGTGAGATTGTTCCGGGGCTGCAAGCGCTCGACGCAGTTCAGAATCAAACGGTTGAATGCGCACATACGGCTGCCTACTATTACTTTGGCAAAGACCCCACGTTTGCGTTTGGCACCGCAGTGCCGTTTGGCTTAAACGCGCGCCAACAGAATGCCTGGATGTACGCAGGTGGTGGTCTCGCACTGATGCGCGAGTTCTATCAGCGCTACAACGTCATTAGCTTTCCCGGTGGCAGCACCGGCGCGCAGATGGGTGGTTGGTTTCGCAAAGAAGTGCGCAGCGTGGCCGACCTCAAGGGGCTAAAGTTTCGTATTGGCGGTTTCGCAGGGCGCGTGCTGGCGAAGCTCGGTGTTGTGCCGATGCAGATTGCTGCCACCGACATCTATCCCGCTCTGGAGAAAGGTACGATCGACGCGGCAGAGTGGGTCGGCCCGTATGATGACGAGCGGATCGGCTTTCATAAGGTCGCCAAGAATTACTACTATCCCGGTTGGTGGGAGGGCGGCCCGCAGCTTGATATGTTTGTGAACCTCAAGGCGTGGGCAGCACTACCGCCCGAGTATCAGTCGATTTTTGAGGCCGCGTGTGCAGAAGCGAACATCACTACGCTGGCGCGCTACGACGCGCTAAACCACGGGGCGCTGAAGCGCTCGGTGTCAAACCACGGTGTGCAATTGCGCCCATTCAGTCGTGAAATCCTCGATGCTTGTTGGGTCGCCGCGCACGAGATCTACGCCGAGGAGTCGGCGCGCAATCCGATGTTCAAGAAGGTCTACGACTCTTGGCGACCTTTCCGTGACGAGCAGATTTTGTGGTTCCGCGTTGCCGAACAAAACTTTGACCGCTACATGGCCAGTGCACAGCAGCGTGCGCCGAAATAATTGATGCGCTGATCAGAGTGTCGGTAACGTGACCCGCGCTTCGGTCCCACCGCCTTCGCGCGGCAATAGGTCGAAGTTACCACCGTGCATGCGCACGATGCGATCGACGATCGCTAACCCCAGCCCGGCGCCAGATGCACCAGTGCGCGAAGAGTCCAAACGCATGAACGGCTGCTTCAGCCGCTCGACTTCGCTCGGGGCAATACCAGGACCGCGATCAAGCACGCTTAACACCCAGCGCGGTGGCGCGGCACCGGGGGAGGCCAATTCCTTCACCTCGACATCGATGGGCGTTGTTGCGTGTTTGATTGCGTTGTCGATGAGGTTTGTGACGACACGTCGGATCGCCATCGGTCGTAGGGTCGTCACCAGTGCTTTGAGCGCGTGCAACTGAATCGTCGCGCCACCGCGTGCTGCGCGAGCCACGACATCCTCGACCAGGCGCACCACGTCAACGCGCTCCATCGGTTCGGTGCTTTCGTCGCGCGCAAAGTCCATGAACTGGCCAATCACGCCATTAATGTCCTCAATGTCATTTTCAATGTCGGCGCGTGTGGCTTGGTCGGCGGGCAGCATTTCAACCGCGAGGCGCAGGCGTGAGAGGGGCGTGCGCAAATCGTGCGACACGCCCGCCAGAAAGGTTGCTCGCTCTCGGTCGAGGCGCTGCAAATCGTGCCTCATCTGGTTGAATGCAGCCGAGACGGCACGCACTTCAGACGGGCCGATTTCGTCAAGCGGTGCGGGTGATTTACCTTGTCCCAAATCGCGTGCGGCCGATGCCAGAGCCTTGAGGGGGCGGTTGACGCGCCACATCACCAGTGCCGCGCCAAGCAGAGCGAGTAGGCCACCGAACACGCCCCAGCCGAGCCATGCCCAGGTGAAATCTTGCTCAACGATGCGCGCGCGCGGAAACACCACGTAGAAATTGGCTTGCCCAACCGGAAGGCGCGTAATGATGATTGGTGGCGCGTCCG
>JAJTHU010000169.1 GCA_021300055.1 Nitrosomonadaceae bacterium
GAGTACCGATGCGCATTCTTCGGTCGCGAAACGGCGCATTGACAGACGTTACGCGCGAGTTGCTGGGAGCCGGTGCGCTTCCGTCAACAGAACACCCGCTCGAGGTCATAAGCGGTGATTTCAATCGAGACGGTAGGACCGATGTCTTTATGGCCGCCCACGGCTACGATACCACCCCCTTTGACGGGGAGCGTAGCGTCTTGTTGTATTCCAAAGCGGACGGAACGCTCGAAGATGTCTCTTCAACCCTGTCCAGCACACCTCAATTCAGCCACTCCGCGACGACGGCTGATATCAACGGTGACGGGTTTCTGGATATCTATGTCGGCAACATTGGCGGCATCAGCCCAAGCCCTCATTTCTTGATGGGCAAGGCTGATGGCACGTTCGAACGCAGAACAGCCGGTCTCCCGCCAGCAATCTTGAGTGTTAACCGGAGATTTACCGCAAGCTTACTGTTGGACGTAAACGACGACGGAGCCCCTGATTTGGTACTCGGGACAGAGCAACTCCTCGCCGGTAATACTGACAGCATCATTTTGCTAAATGACGGTACCGGGGACTTTACCAAACGCACAGAAATTAAGCTGCCGCGAAGCGTCTTCGGTGCGAACCAGTTGGTGTTGGATATAGCGCCGCTCGACGTGAACGGCGACGGCAGAGTTGATCTGGTCGTGTGTGGGACGCAAACGGCGCCGTATTACCAAGGTCGGTTCCTGCAACTTCTAATTGCAAATGGCGATGGCACCTTTCGCGATGAGACAGCCACGCGGCTTCAAGGTACCCCCTCGGCGACAAGTGGCCCTTGGAATCGCTTTGTACGTATTGCTGATTTCAATAGCGACGGCGCACTCGACTTGATAACCGACTCAGCGCAAGACTACACAGGAGTGGTCATTGATCTCATTTGGCTCAATGACGGTAGCGGACAATTTAGTGCGGTCAGTTCACTCGCGCTCGCCGATCGTTTAGGACGGGTTGATGTGATCGATATTGACGACGATGGTCGTCCTGATTTGGTCGAAATCGGCGTTAATGAAGGAATCTTGCAGTACAAACCCTTTTTAAACCGTACGCCGGTCAAGCCTTTGTCTAAGCGTGGTGGCGTGGATCTCGATGGCAACAATCGCTCAGTTCTGGTTGTTCGCAGCGCAGCGAATCAAATTCAGTCGGGGCGCTTAGTCAACAACGTCGTGCAGTGGACCACGCAAACGAGTCCATCCACCGACTTCAGATTGGAAGCGGCGGTAGATTTTCTAGGCAATGGCAAGTCTGACTTGGTTACCCTGAATATGATGCAGGGCGATCGTGGTGACGCCAATGTATGGCCTGACTTTGCCAGTGGTGGTCAGTTAACGCTACGACAAGTAAGGACGCTTTGGCGCGTTGATGCGGTAGGCGATCTCGACGGGGATGGCTTTGGCGACCTCGTCTGGCGCTTTACTGGCAACAGCGGAAACATCGACGACACAGGTGTGTCATATGTTTGGTTCACTAATGGCAACGCGGTGACACAGGTGCGGAAGCGTGGCGGGGCACCGCTCGATTGGACTTTGCTTGGCGCGGCGGACATCAACGCTGACAGCGCGGCGGACATGGTTTATATCAGTCCGACGAATGCCGTGCGGGTTCTCATGGCGACTCCGAGCCGCACCTGTGCCAACATCAATGCGGGTACCATCCCAACGGGTTTTCGCGCGCAGCGGCTGGCGGACTTTACGGGCAACAAACGCGGCGATGTGCTGATGGTCAACGCGGCTGGTCAGGTCCGCCTGATGGCGCTCAATGCAGTTGGCCTTGCGCTTCCCGCCTTTACCGGTGCGCCAGATGACCCCAATGCCTCATGCACGGCGGGCGGTAATCGGCTCGTAAGCAGCACGACCACATCGGTAGGCACGATTGGTGCGGGTTGGGAATATCTGGCGTCAGGCGACTTTGATGGCGACGGCATTTTTGACGTTGCGTGGAAGCGTCCCAATGGAGGCATAGCAATCTGGTTGCTCGGCCTGAATGGCACGCTGAAGTCCACCCTGCCGGACGCTGGAACTCTCCCAGCGGGATTTAGTGCCTTTCCGCTGCAGTAAATAGCTGCAAGCGCGCGAATTATCCACCCCTCTACCGCCGTTAGGCACCGATTGCAGCCAAGAGCTTGCCGTGTACGCCACCAAAACCACCGTTGCTCATCACCACGACGTGATCACTCGGCTGCGCCACCGCGGTGACGGCTTCAACCAATACATCTAGTTTGTCGAACACGCCCGTCTTCGCGCCGATCGGCGTGAAGGTCTCTGCCGCATCCCAACCAAGGTTGTTGGCGTAAACAAACGCCATGTCGGCGTTGGCGAGCGAACCCGGCAGTGCGTTGCGCATCGATCCGAGCTTCATGGTGTTTGAGCGTGGCTCGAGTACCGCCAGAATGCGTGCATTGCCAACCCGGCGACGCAAGCCCGCAAGCGTGGTGGCAATCGCAGAGGGGTGGTGCGCGAAATCGTCGTAGACGGTCACGCCACGCACCACACCGCGCACTTCCATGCGACGCGCCACCCCCTCGAACAAATTGAGCGCGTCCATCGCAACCTTGACCGGCACGCCCGCGTGGCGCGCGGCGGCGATTGCCGCAAGCGCATTCATCTTGTTGTGCGAACCGGTGAGGCCCCAAGTAACTTCACCGCGATCTTTATTGTCGAGCAACACATGAAACTGCCCCTCATGTTCGCCACGACGAAATTCCCACTGCATGCCGGGCCCGAAATACTCAATCGGCGTCCAGCAGCCCTTGTCGATCGCGTTGGCGAGATGTGGCTCGGTGCCGTTCGCCACCACCAAGCCATTCGCGGGAACCGTGCGCACCAAGTGATGAAACTGCGTTTCAATCGCCTCGATGTTCGGAAAGATGTCTGCGTGATCGTACTCAAGGTTGTTGAGGATGACGGTGCGCGAGCGGTAGTGCACAAACTTGGAGCGCTTATCGAAGAATGCCGTGTCGTACTCGTCGGCCTCGATCACGAAGAAGGGCGAATCCCCTTTGGGCATGCGCGCAGATACGCCGAAGTTGGTCGGGATGCCGCCAATCAAAAAGCCGGGGCCGACTCCAGCGTAGTCAAGAATCCACGACAGCATGGATGATGTCGTCGTTTTGCCGTGCGTTCCCGCAACCGATAGCACCCAGCGTCCTTGCAGCACGTTCTCGCCGAGCCACTGTGGCCCGGAGATGTAGCGGAGCCCTCGGTTCAGGATTTCTTCGATGATCGGCTTGCCGCGTGTCATCGCGTTACCGACGACGTAGATATCCGCCTTGAATTTGTCGAGCTGCTCGGCGTCAAAACCTTCGTGCAACCCAATGCCCAAGGCTTCAAGTTGGGTGGACATCGGTGGATAGACGTTGGCGTCGCAACCGGTGACGGTGTGACCCATGTCTTTTGCCAATGCGGCCAGGCCGCCCATGAAGGTACCGCAGATGCCAAGAATGTGGATATGCATGACGGTTATTCGGTCAAAGAAGCACGCTTCGATTCGCGTGTTGTGCCCGCGCCGCAACTGAACGTGCGGCATCAATAGACATGGCGCGCATTCTATCCGCTCGAAGTGCCCCGTCACCGACTCAGGCACGCACTTGGTCGCATCGGGCACAGCGCCACGAATGCGGGGGAGTAAACTCTGCCCCATTGAAGCTGCCACTGTCGCCCACATTTGCAAATGAAATGTTCGGCTCAGATTGGCCATAGGTCGCTACAGTTGGCGATGCGAGTCGGCGGCAAAAACCGGTGCCGAACTTCGGCGCCGCCATGATTTTCAAAAAGGGGTCACATGGTTCCGCATCTCACCACTTCATTGACCGGGCCGCTGTTCGAGCTTGAGCGCAAGATTTTGGATTCGCGCCCAACGATCGAGCGCTGGTTTCGCACCCAATGGCAAACGCATGCGCTGCCGTTCTATTCCTCGGTCGATTTGCGTAACGCGGGATTCAAGCTTGCTCCCGTCGATACCAACTTATTTCCCGGCGGGTTCAACAATCTGAATCCTGAATTCATGCCGCTTTGCGTACACGCGGCGATGTCGGCCGTGCAAAAGATCTGCCCGGATACGCAGCGGTTTTTGCTGATTCCTGAAAACCACACGCGCAATCTCTTCTACCTCACCAACGTTGCGGCGATTCGACGCATCCTCGAGGGCGCAGGACTCGACGTGCGCGTGGGCTCGATCAATCCAGAGATCACCGCCAAAACGACGCTCGACCTGCCTAATGGCGAAAAGCTCACCTTGGAGCCCGTCGTACGTAACGGCGACCGAGTGGGCGTTGAGGGCTTCAATCCGTGCGCAGTGCTGTTGAACAACGATCTCTCCGCAGGCGTGCCCAAGATTTTGGAGGGCATCGAACAACCTATCGTGCCGCCGCTCTTCGCGGGGTGGACCAATCGCCGCAAGACGATTCACTTCCACGCCTATGACCGCGTGGCTGATGAGTTTGCCAAGTTGATCAACATTGACCCATGGTTGATTAACCCTGAATTCTCCCAGTGCGGGAAGATCAATTTTTCCGCGAAAGAAGGCGAAGACTGCTTAGCCGCCAATGTCGACGCTGTCCTCAAAGAGGTGCAAGCCAAGTACGATCACTACGGCATCAAAGAGAAGCCGTTTGTGATCGTCAAGGCAGACGCTGGCACCTACGGCATGGGCGTGCTCACCGCACGCTCGGCTGACGATGTGCGCGACCTCAATCGCAAAGAGCGCAACAAAATGGCCGTTATCAAGGAGGGCCTTGAGGTCAATGAGGTGATCATCCAAGAGGGCGTGTACACCTTTGAGCGCGTGAACGATGCCGTCGCCGAACCGGTGGTGTACATGATCGACCAATATGTGGTCGGCGGCTTCTATCGCGTCAATACGGATCGCGGTATCGACGAGAACCTCAACTCGCGCGGCATGAGTTTTGTGCCGCTCGCGTTCGAAACTGACTGCCATACGCCTGATTGCGCGGGCATGCCTGATGCACCGCCAAACCGCTTTTACACTTACGGCGTTGTCGCGCGCCTTGCCATGCTCGCCGCTGCCAAGGAACTCGTCACGCTGGGCGAGATGATGACGGGGCACGACGCCGCTGCGCAGAACAGCGCACCGCCGACATTGATCAAGCCTGCGATGGCAGCGGAGTAATCATTGAATATTGCCTTCATTATCGACCCGCTCGCCGGACTCAAGGCCTATAAAGACTCGTCCGTGTTCATGATGCGCGAGGCCGCAAAGCGGGGCCATAGCGTATGGGCGCTCGAAGCGCACCAACTATTTGCGCGCGGTGACGTGATCTCAGCGCACGCGCAGCAACTTGCATTGAGTGCCGATAACGACGCTTGGTATCGCGTCGTGGCCGAGGCTGTTAAGCCGCTCACCGATTTCGATGCGGTGTTGATGCGCAAAGATCCGCCGTTCGATCAAGAGTATCTCTACGCTACGCATTTACTAGGCCTCGCCGAAACAAGCGGCGCGCGCATCGTCAACAAGCCGCAAGCACTGCGCGACTACAACGAGAAGCTCGCCATCCTCAAGTTTGCCGAGTGGACGTCACCAACGCTCGTCACCGCCGAGCTGGCACGCGTTCACGCCTTTGTCGATGAACACCAAGACGTCATTCTGAAAAAACTCGACGGCATGGGTGGCACGTCGATCTTCCGCGTGCGCCACGATGACCCGAACCGCAACGCCATCATCGAAGTGCAGACCGAATACGGCAACGCCACCATCATGGCGCAGCGCTACATCCCGGCCATTGCGCAAGGTGACAAGCGCGTGCTGGTGATCGACGGCAAACCGATTAGCCACGCACTGGCGCGCATACCCAAAGCTGGCGAAACGCGCGGTAACTTAGCGGCTGGCGGCAAAGGTGTCGCGATGCCACTCACTGCGCGTGAGCGTGAGATTGCCGAAGCACTTGGTCCCACGCTCAAGCGCGACGGCCTAACCATCGTCGGCCTCGACATCATCGGTGATTACCTCACCGAGGTGAATGTCACCTCACCGACCTGCATGGTAGAAATCTTTGAGCAGGCTGGGGTGAATGCCGCGGAAGCAGTCATCGCTGCGCTAAGCTAGCCGTTACTAGTGGTGCTGCGCGCTCTTCGGATACGCCGGCGTATTGTCCGGTGCTACGACGAGCTTCACGACGGCGCCCAACAGCGCGCCAAAGCCACCCTCACCGCGCGTCCAATCGTTGAGCGCTTTACCCACCGCAAGCTTACCGACCGTGGCCGTTGAGCGTTTGTAAACGCCAGCGGCAAACTTGTTGGCCTCGCCAAGCGTTGGGTAGGTGTGAATCGTAGCGAGGATGCCCTCCAAGCCAAAGCCATGCTTCATGGCCGCGACGAACTCCACCAGCAAATCGCCTGCGTGTTCACCGACGATGGTGGCACCAAGAATTTTGTCGGAGCCCTTCGGGGTGATGACTTTCACGAAGCCGTGCGCTTCGCCGTCCGCAATAGCGCGGTCGAGGTCGTCAATGCCATAAACGTGCACGTCGAAGGCAATGCCCTTTTCTTTGGCTTCCATTTCATTCAAGCCAACGCGCGCAACTTCCGGATCAGTGAAGGTCGCCCACGGCACCACCGAGTAATCGACCTTGAATTTCTTGAACTTGCCGAACAACGCATTGACCGCGCAATACCAAGCCATGTGTGACGCGGTATGCGTGAACTGGAAAGGCCCAGCCACATCGCCGCACGCAAAGATGTTCGGGTAGATCGTTTCGAGGTATTCGTTAGTTTCGACCACGCGCTTGGCGGGAATGCCGAGCTCCTCCAAGCCAAAGCCTGTCAAGTTCGCGACGCGGCCAACGGCGCAAAGAATTTCGTCAAACGGAATCTTTTTGTCCGCACCGTTGTGTTCGACAATCAAAAACTTCTCACCACCCTCCACCACCACTTGCTTGGCTTTGTGGTTGGTGAGCACGGTTACGCCTTCGTCTTCAAACTTCTTCTTCACGATGGCGGATACCTCAGGGTCTTCGCGGCCCATGATGCGCGGCGCCATTTCGACTTGCGTGACCTGCGCACCAAAGCGCGCAAAACATTGCGTGAGTTCGGAGCCAATCGGCCCACCACCGAGCACGACAAGCCGCTCTGGTAGCTTGCGGATATTCCAAACGTTGTCGGACTTGAGCGGATTGACTTCCGCGAGGCCGGGAATCGGTGGCACAAAGGGACGCGCGCCCGTGGCGATCACAATGTTTTTGGTGGTGAGCGTTTGGGTTGTGCCGTCTTCCCGCTTAATCTCGACGTGCCAAGGCGATGTGATGCGCGCCGTACCGGCAATGCAGTCCACGCCAAGGCCGGTGTAGCGCTCCACAGAATCGTGCGGTTCAATCGCATCCACCACTTTCGATACGCGCTCCATCACTTCCGCGAAATCCCACTCCGCACTCGCTTTGGCGATGCCGAATTCTTTGGCGCGGCTGATGTGATTCAGGAGTTTTGCCGAACGAATCAGTGCCTTGGATGGCACGCAACCAGTGTTGAGGCAGTCACCGCCCATCTTGTGCCTCTCAACGAGGCTGACCTTCGCCTTCACGGCCGCCGCGATGTATGACGTCACCAAGCCCGCAGAGCCAGCGCCAATCACCACGACGTTGCGGTCAAAGGATGTTGGCTTCTTATGAGCCCACGGCGCATAGACTTTGCGCGCCTTAATGCCGTCGATGATTTTTTTGGCGATGATCGGGAACAGCCCAAGCAAGACAAATGCGCCGATGATTCCCGGCGACAGAATGCCCTTCAGCGAGGTGAGTTGCGCAAGCTGCGTGCCCGCGTTGACGTACACAATCGTGCCGGCCAACATGCCCACCTGCGACACCCAAAAGAAGGTCCACGCCTTCATCGTCGTCAAGCCCATGACGACGTTAATCACAAAGAACGGGAACGCCGGCACCAGCCGCAGCGTGAAAAGGTAGAACGCGCCCTCTTTGGCCACCCCGTCGTTAAACGATTTGAGTTTGTCGCCGAAGCGCGCCTGAAAGCTATCGCGCAACACGAAGCGCGCGACGAAGAACGCCAGCGTGGCGCCGATCGTTGAGGCGAACGACACCAACACCACGCCTGTCACCAAGCCAAACAACGCGCCGCCGACCAGCGTCATGATGGCTGCACCCGGCAATGACAACGCTGTCACTGCAACATAGATCGCGAAGTAAATTGCCGCGGTCTGCCAAGGGTGGGCTTGATATGCCGCCGAGATCGCAGCCTGCTGTGACTTGATGTAGTCGAGGCTCAAAAAGCGCCCGAGGTCGAAGGCAAAAAATGCGACCAACGCAGCAACAACGGCGATGACGACGAGGAGTTTGGATTTATTCATTGAACGCCCTATGGAGAATGCGCGCTAAAGCAGTGTTCGGTTCGCTCGTCGGACGCCACAAAGCGCCGAGGAGCCATACAGCAAACTCGTTGTTCGGCGGGCGTTTTCAGGCATTTTCGCCTA
>JAJTHU010000284.1 GCA_021300055.1 Nitrosomonadaceae bacterium
GTTGTTGACGGCATGCCCCACAACGAATTGATGCTGGCGGCGCGTCTTGGCGCCGGCGTTCACCGAATCTGAGCCGGGGTGACTTCTTTCCCGCAGCCAGCAAAACGCGCGCCCGGCCAGGGCGTCCTTTATTCAATCTGCACAGGTAACATGACGGTTGTGCCGGTTAGGGCAGCCAGCCCGCTAGACCATTTTTGCCCATAGGTACTTAAAAACCTTCGTATGAAAAAAGTTCTCATCCTCGGCGTCAACGGCTTTATCGGCCACCACCTTTCCAAGCGCATTTTGGAGACGACCGATTGGCATATCTACGGAATGGACATGAACTCGGATCGCGTCACGCCGTTCATGTCTGATCCGCGCTTTCATTTCTTTGAGGGCGATATCACCATCAACAAAGAGTGGATCGAGTACCACATCCGCAAATGCGATGTGGTGCTGCCCTTGGTCGCGATCGCCACGCCGTCGACCTACGTGCAAGACCCGCTGCGGGTGTTTGAGCTCGACTTCGAAGCGAACCTGCCATTCATTCGCTCGTGCGTGAAGTACAAAAAGCGCGTGATCTTCCCGTCCACCTCCGAGGTGTACGGCATGTGCGGCGACGCCGAGTTCGACCCGCACAATTCCAACCTCGTGCTCGGGCCCATTGAGAAGCAACGCTGGATTTACTCGTGCTCCAAGCAATTGATGGACCGCGTGATCTTTGCGTACGGCTCGCGAGGCGAGCTCGACTTCACCTTGTTCCGTCCGTTCAATTGGATCGGCGCGGGGCTCGATAGCATTCATACGCCGAAAGAAGGCTCCTCACGCGTGATCACACAGTTCTTTGGTCATATCGTGCGCGGCGAGCCCATCAAGCTAGTCGATGGCGGGCACCAAAAGCGCGCCTTCACCTATGTGACCGACGGTATCGACGCGCTCACGCGCATCATCGCCAACAAGGATGGCGTCGCGTCCGGCCAGATCTACAACATCGGCAACCCAAGAAACAACTATTCTGTGCGCGAGCTTGCCAACATGATGCTCGAACTCGCCAAGCAGTATCCCGAGTACCGCGATTCTGCTGCCAAGGTAAAGCTCATTGAAACCACCTCTGGCGAGTATTACGGCAAGGGCTATCAAGACGTGCAAAACCGCGTACCCAAGATTGAAAACACCATGCGGGACCTCGGCTGGGCGCCGCAAGTCACCATGGCCGACGCCCTCAAAGGCATCTTTGACCACTACCGGCGCGAACTCGAAGACGCCAAGGACTTGGTGAACTAACAATGAGCGAACCAATTTTGGTCGGCGTCGTAATGGGTTCCAACTCGGATTGGGACGTGATGCAACGCGCCGCAGAAGTGCTGCGTGATTTCGGTGTGCCGTTTGAACATAAGGTGGTCTCTGCCCACCGCACGCCAGACGCCATGTTTGAGTACGCCGAGACGGCGCGTGCGCGCGGCCTGAAATGCATCATCGCTGGCGCGGGCGGCGCCGCGCACTTGCCCGGTATGATTGCCAGCAAGACAACCATCCCCGTTCTAGGTGTTCCGGTGCCCTCGAAGCACCTCGCGGGGCAAGATTCGCTGTACTCCATCGTGCAGATGCCCAAGGGTATCCCCGTTGCCACCTTTGCCATTGGTGAAGCCGGTGCCGCCAACGCGGGTTTGTTCGCGGTGAGCTTGCTCGCCAACAGCGACGCCACACTCGCCGACAAACTCGCTGCCTACCGCGAAAAGCTGAAGGAGCAAGTCGCGGCGATGCAGTTGCCGGACGTGCTGTGATTCTTCCCGGTTCAACACTCGGTCTACTCGGAGGCGGTCAACTCGGCCGCATGTTTACCATGGCCGCCCGCAGCATGGATTACCGCGTTACCGTGCTCGACCCGGACCCGCTCTCGCCTGCCGCTGAGTTCGCCTCGGGACACCTTAACACCGCGTACACGCACCCCGTCTCGCTCGACGAACTCGCGCGCACATGCGCGGCGGTCACGACAGAGTTTGAAAACGCTCCCTCCGAGGCGCTCATCGCGCTCGCCGACAAAACAGTGGTGCGCCCGAGCGGCCAAGCCGTTGCGGTGGCGCAAGACCGCAGTGCCGAAAAAGGTTTCTTCCATAGCAATGGTTTTCCTGTCGGGCCGTTTGCGGTCATTCGCAGCGATGCAGACTTCACCGGCGCGCTAAAAAAAGTCAAACTGCCTGC
Source organism: Nitrosomonadaceae bacterium (assembly GCA_021300055.1). Classification (GTDB taxonomy): domain Bacteria; phylum Pseudomonadota; class Gammaproteobacteria; order Burkholderiales; family Usitatibacteraceae; genus UKL13-2. The sequence goes on from JAJTHU010000284.1 coordinate 2,185, forward strand.
GGTGCTGAAGACCGCGCGCTTTGGCTATGACGGTAAAGGGCAAGCGCGGATCAACACGCCGGCAGACCTTTCAGATACCTTCACGCGCTGGCAGGGTGTACCTTGCGTGCTCGAAGAGTTCCTGCCGCTCAAATTAGAAATTTCCGTGGTGTTGGCGCGCGATGCGCGCGGCGAAGTTGCCGTGTTTCCGGTCGCGGAGAACCAGCACGTCAACGGTATCTTGGACATCACCATCGCGCCGGCACGTATTAGCGAAGCACTCGCCACCCAGGCGCGCACAATTGCCGCCGATGTCGCCAAAGCGCTCGACTACATTGGCGTCATGGCGGTCGAGTTCTTTGTGTTGCAGGACGACACGCTGCTCATTAATGAAATGGCGCCGCGCCCGCACAATAGCGGGCACTACACGATCGACGCCTGCCGGTCATCACAGTTTGAACAGCAGGTGCGTGTGCTTTGCGATTTGCCATTAGGCGACCCCACCCAGCATTCGCCGTGCGTGATGTTGAACCTGTTGGGTGATGTTTGGCGAGGGGAGGACCTCACGCAATCGCCTGATTGGTCCATCGTCCTTGCCCACCCCGGTGCGCACCTGCACCTCTATGGCAAGCGCGAGGCGCGCATCGGCCGCAAGATGGGACACGTCACCGTGTGCGACACGAGCATCGATGCAGCGCACGCTGCCGTTGAGCGGATGAAAGTGGCTTTGGCGCGCGGCTAGTAGACACAAGCGTAGATCGCTCTTACTCCGACGAGGAGATGGCCGACACTTGGTTCTTCTTGCACCTGTGATGCCCGACCAGTGTCAACAGCACGCTCTTGCAAGGTTCCCCTGTCATATATAGGGGTTCATCGGGGTTGCGTTGAGTCCTTGATCATGGTCATCTAGCCACCTGTGCGCTTCGAAGCAAAGCTCCCGATAGGTGCGACCATGGGTAAGCCATTTCTTCCAATACTTCTGCTGGTACTCGGTGTCCTGCATTGCGACTCGTGCGCTCTTGCTGGCACTCCGCCCCAAGGTGGGACTGCGCAGTCCTTTCAACCAATGCCTCAAGCTGGTGCAGCCATTGTCCCATCCCAGCGGAAATGGGTAAGGGGCGAGCTGCAGAGCCTCGCTAAAGAAACCAGCCTTCGGCCCCACCCACAGGCTAGTTCAAGCGCGTTTTCGTTTGCGGACATATCGCAAATCGAAGCAGTTCGTCGATCAGCGAAAAAGACCTCGACAATACAAACGTCTGCACGGCTCATCGCCAAATCTGCTCCGACGGATGCCTCTCCTGATGGTGCGACATTGAACGACCGACAATTAGCAGACTTAAGGTCAGCTACAAAAGCGGAGTTTGCCGTTGAAAAGACCACGCGCACCGGCGGGCATGTCCTAGCTTTCGGCTCGGAACTCTCTGCTAATGAGGTAAAGCACATTATCTAGCTTCCTGGGCAAAGTTTGGGCTGACCGACTGATGCAAAGGGACCGAGCAAAGTACGAATCGGAGTTGGAGGAGCTTCGGTCTTCCTTGCAAGTCAAAAACAGTACGAATCTCGAACGCGTGAAGCAGCAGCTGCAGATCGACCTTGCCGAAAGGGTCAGGACCTCGACCGACAAAATCGCGATCTATCGAGCTGTAACGGAGTTGCTTGCAGAAGTGCTGGCAGACTTCGACTTGGCTGCGCAAGACACAGTTGGGAACATGGGAAGGCGCCAAAATCTTGATAGATTCAATCGCCAGCGAATGAAGATGTACGGTTTTATGGGAATGCTTGCTCCCCAGACCGTGATGGATGCCTATGATGCGCTGTGCGACCTACTCTTCGAGATCGCCAACGGTGATGAGCTATACGATTGGAAGCATGTCCGTGAACTCGTGCTTCATCTGCTTAATGAAATTCGAGCAGACATTGGAGTCGA
>JAJTHU010000094.1 GCA_021300055.1 Nitrosomonadaceae bacterium
ACACCTTGCCACTTGCTGCCCGTGTAGGTGAATTGGATTTCCTGGCTGTCTTGCTTGTTCTTGTAGATTGCCGGCGCTTCGAACAGCGGCGTGTTCAAGGAGTCGAAGTCGATCGGCGCGATTGACTCGTCAGCACGATGCGCGGCAATCACCTTCATCGATAGTTCGTTTGTGATCGACCAATCGACCAAGGCGGAATGGCCCCAAGTCTTAACCTGTTGATCCTTGCCGAGCACGGTGTAGAGGTTGGCGCGGGTGTCGTAGCGTCCGCCTAAGGGAGCCTCGTTGCCGGGCGCTGGGCCCGCGGTCAAGCGATAGCCCGCTTTAGGAAGCGAGTCATCAACGGTGCGGTCAGCGGCGAGGCGTATAAACAGCGAGCTGTCTGGCGTGAATTCAGCGCTGATGCGGCCGGCTTGTACTTCTTTGTTGTAGTTGTCTTTGCCGTTGACGACGTTCTTGCCGAAACCGTCGCGATTAAAGGTGGCGATGGTGCCGCCGAGCTTGAAGCTATCGCTAACTGGCGTGCTGGCGCGCACCACCAAGTCGCGCTGGTTGTAGTTGCCCAACGTCGCCTTGATAGAGAACTCAGGCTTGTCAGAGAGCTTACGCGTCACATACTTAACCGCACCACCGATGGTGTTGCGTCCGTAGAGTGTTCCTTGCGGGCCACGCAAGACTTCGATGCGCTCGAGGTCATATATATCTGTCAGCGCCCCTTGCGGACGTGCCAGATAGATGTCGTCTAGGTAAATGCCGACGCCCTGCTCAAAACCAGGCAGCGGGTCTTGCTGGCCGACGCCGCGAATGAATGCGGTGAGCGTGGTGTTGGTTGCGCGTGACGCCTTGAAGGTGGTATTCGGAATGAAATCCGCAAGTGCCGTAACGTCGGGAATGCCCGACTTTTCGAGCGAAGCGCCTGAGATAGCAGTGACTGCGCCGGGGACATCTTGCAACAACTCGTCGCGACGGCGCGCAGTGACCACGATCTGTTCAACTTTGCCGTCGTCCGCTTTCTCTTTGTCTGCTGCGGGTGCTGCTGGCTTTGCCGCGGCTGCTGGGGCAGATTGCGCATATGCAACGCCTCCGGCTGTCGCGAACAACGCAGCGATCGCGATGCTCAGGTATTTGTGTTTCATGAATAGCTCCTCAGTGATGTTGTTTTCTTGTGCCGTAACCGTTTGCGTGCTTGTAAGTTGCCGGAGAGCGCTTAGCCTGTGTGTACCTTGGCGCTCTTGTGTCTCCGCACGTTCTGCCGGTAAAATTCATTAATTGGTGAATTAAATATAGCAAAGCGATTTTGCCGGGGCAAGCAATGTCGATGCGGCGGTGCAACATAGGAACATGCAGCGTGTGGACGCAACAAGCGAGCGGCGCAATTCGCCTGTGCGCGCCCTTCATAATCACTGCACTTCACCGGACGCGATTCTTCTAGGCGGCAATACGGCACATGCGCAGACATTGCTCTTCAATCGGCTTGCTGATCATCGCAACGCTCACCGCCCTGCTTGCCGCCTGCGGCCGCGCCCCTGTTGACCCAAACGAAATCCGTATCGGCTTTGTGTTCGACAAGACCGGCCCACTAGAGGCCTACATGAAGCAAACGCAAGTCGGCTTTCAGATGGGGCTCGACTACGCGACCGACGGCACGTTCACTGTTGCAGGGAAGAAGTTGCGCGTTATCGAGCGCGACAGCAAAGGCAAGCCCGACGTTGCCAAGGCGCAACTCGCTGCCGCCTACGCGGACGACAAGGTCGCGCTAGCGATTGGTGCGGGTGGTTCGGGGGTCAGTCTCGCGATGTTGCCGGTGGCCGAGGACTATCGACGCCTTCTCATCATCGAGCCCGCGGTTGCTGACACCATTACTGGCGCCAAATGGAATCGCTACGTGTTCCGCACCGCGCGCAACAGCTCGCAAGATGCCATCGCCAACGCAAAGGTTCACGATCACCCAGGAACGAGCATCGCGACGCTCGCACAGGACAATGCCTTCGGCCGCGATGGGATTCGTGCATTCAAGGCGGCGTTGCAAAAAGCCCAGCTCGTACATGAGGAGTTCCTGCCCCCCTCAACCAACGACTTCACCGCAGGCGCACAACGCATCATTGATGCCCTCAAGGATCGACCCGGACGCAAAATCGTGTTTGTTGCTTGGGCGGGTGCGACCAGCCCGTTCAAGATCGCTGACCTCAATCTCGCGCGCTACGGCATCGAGATCGCCACCGGTGGCAACATCCTGCCAGCGATGGCGGCATACAAAGCCTTCCCTGGCATGGAAGGTGCCACCTATTACTACTACGGCATTCCGCGTAACCCGATCAATGATGAACTCGTGCGCCGACATCAAGCGCAGTTCAACGGGCCGCCTGATTTCTTTACTGCGGGTGGTTTTGCAGCGGCCATGGCGGTGGTGACTGCGCTCAAGAAAACCAATGGCGATGCACGCACCGAGACGCTTATCGCCGCCATGCGCGGTATGTCTTTCGATACCCCCAAAGGCGTGATGCGTTTTCGCGAAGAGGACCACCAAGCCATGCAGGCGATGTATCACATACGCATCAAGAATGACCCGACCTTGCCTTGGGCCGTCCCCGAACTCGTCCGCGAGATCACGCCTGAGGAAATGAATGTGCCGATCCGAAATCAGAACATCCAACGGTAAGTAACGCGATCGCTGTAAAGGAAGCCTCCATGCGCCCTCTGACCCACTCTCCTCTCACCAACACACAACGCGGCACCATCGCGTTTGCCGCTATCGCGTTCGCGGTGCTCACTGCCTCTGCGAGTGTGTTCGCCAACACACCCACGCCGCTGCCGCGCCTCAATATCGACCGCGCGCAAACAACGGTCTCGGGCATTTCATCCGGCGGCTATATGGCGGTGCAATTGCACGTTGCGTATTCCGGCCGCTTTAGCCGCGGCGTCGCAGCAATTGCGGGCGGGCCGTACAACTGCGCCGAAAACTCGGTGCTGAATGGTGTGATTCGCTGCCTCGGCAAGACCGAGATCCCTGTCGATACCTTGGTGAAGACCACGCAACAGTGGGCGCAAGAGGGCCTCATCGATCCGCTGGCCAACATGAGCAACTCGCGCGTGTATGTGTTCTCTGGAGCAAACGATTCAGTCGTCAAGCCGACGACCAGCACCAGCCTTGTCAGCTACTACCAGCGCTTCGTCACACCGGCCAATGTCGTGCATAAGCAGGACGTCCCGGCTGAGCACGGCTGGGTCAGCGACGACTCCGGCAACGCTTGCAGCAGCAAAGACGCGCCGTACATCAACAACTGCGGCTTTGACCTTGCCGGTGCGCTGCTGCAACACCTCTACGGCACGCTGCAACCACGCCGCGCTGGTGTACTTCAGGGCAGATTGATCACATTTGAGCAAACTGGATTCATCGCGGATGCCAGCAAGGACTGGGGGCTTGGTGAGCGCGGCATGGCGTTCGTGCCAAAGTCGTGCAGTGACGGCGCACAGTGCCGCATCCACGTGGCACTGCACGGCTGCAAGCAAAACCTGTCAGAAGTAGGTGATGCATTCGCCCGCAATGCTGGTTTCAACCGCTGGGCCGATACAAACAATATCGTCGTGCTGTATCCGCAAACCGGCAAAGGCGCGACGAACGGCTGCTGGGACTGGTGGGGCTACGCCAGCAAGGACTACGCAAAAAAGAACGCGCCGCAGATGCAAGCCATCGTCGCGATGATTGATCGCCTCTCTGCTGCCAACACGACGACTGCGGCCGCTGGCGCAACAGGAAAGTAAGGGTTACGCTGCTTCATGTCGCGCCTCGTCACCGAAAATCTCTCGATCCGCTTTGGCGGGCACGTCGCGGTTAACAGCGTGAGCTGCGCATTCACGCCGGGCACGCTGACGGCCATCGTCGGGCCGAATGGCGCAGGCAAGACCACTTACTTCAACCTCATCTCCGGCCAGCTTAAGGCAACCAGCGGCCGTGTGTTGCTGGATGATGTCGACATCAGCGCCCACGACCCTTCAGCGCGGAGCCGCGCGGGCATCGGGCGCGCGTTTCAGCTCACCAACCTATTCCCAAACTTGAGTGTGTTGGAAAACGTTCGCTTGGCGGTGCAGGCTAGCCAGCCGGGCGCACACCATCGTGGCTTGAACCTGTGGAGCATTTGGAGCGATCACGCCGCTCTCACCGATAAAGCGCAAGAGATCCTCGCGAGCGTTAGGATGGCCGATCGTGCCGACGCCATCGTAGCCAGCCTTCCGCACGGTGACCAACGCAAACTCGAAGTTGCGATGCTCATGGCGCTCGACGCCAAGGTGCTGATGTTTGACGAGCCGACGGCAGGCATGAGCGCAGACGAGGTGCCCAAGGTACTCGACCTCATCCGTAAGTTGCGCGAA
>JAJTHU010000222.1 GCA_021300055.1 Nitrosomonadaceae bacterium
GACGCCATCGCCACGTATCGCGCTGGACTCAAGCGCTTTCCAGAAAGCCGTGCGTTGGCGCTCGGCTTGGTTGACGCACATTTTCAAGCGGGACAAATCAGCGAAGCGCTCCGCATTGGCAACGAGCGGCTCAAGCTCACGCCTGACGACGCCGCGCTACACGGTCTGGTTGCCAAGTGCTACGAGCGCCTCGGGCGCAAGCTAGCGCAACACCGCGCGATCTCGGAGTCCTACTATCGTCGTGGCAATTTGACTGGCGCGATCGAGCAACTTGAAATTGCACTGCGCGCCAAAGACGGCGACTTTTATGAGTCCTCTTCCGCCGAAGCACGTCTGCGCGAGTTGAAAGCAGAGTTTCGTAACCGTCCCCTGCTCCCCGGCGAAAAGCGCAACGACAAGCCTGATCGGCCCGACGATCGCGGTCCGTCCGCCAAGCTTGCGGTCACCGGATAGTCATGCGTGGCATAACTGGTTGGCGCGTGCCCGGGGACGTTGCGCTGCGCGGGGGCGTTGCGCTGCGCGCGGCTCTCACGATAGTCGTTACGCTGCTCGCTGGCTCGGTGGCGAGTCACGCGGCGGCACAAACAAAGCCACAAACGAAGCCACAAACGAAACCACAAGCCCCCGCTAACCCAAGACCTGGGTCAGCGGCACCAGCGGTTCCCACGCCTGAGCAGGATCGCGCGGCACTGACCAACTTGCTGCAAAAGCGCTTCCCGGCGCTGGCCATCGATGATTGGAGCCTCGGCAGCGCGGCATTCTCGCCGGGTGTCGCGGTCATTCCGCTGGGCGGTGCAAACGCCACCAACGTCAACGACATCCTCGCGATTGGAAAAAAAGCGTGGGAGCGGCCATTTGCGAATGGCAAATCGCTGGCAACGTGTTTTCCGAATGGCGGCCGGCGCGTCGCGAGCAACTATCCACAGTGGGACCCGCAGCAAAACCGCGTAGTCACATTAGAAGACGGCATCAACGCGTGCCGCGTGCTGCACGGCGAGCTCCCGTTCCGCCTAGACGATGGGCTGACGATGGGTGCAGTCTCAGCTTACTTGCGCAGCTTGGCTGTCGGGCAAAAGCTCAATGTGCGTGTCCCACCGGGACCGGCGCGGACTGCCTATGCTTCAGGCCGCGAATGGTTTGGCAAGCGCCTCGGCGAAAAGGGCATGGCATGCGCGTCGTGTCATGTGCTGCAAGCGGGTGGATTTTGGGACGAGCCCGATGCGCCCGGCGGCAAGCGCGGTCTCTCACCGGCCGTGGGCCAAGTATTGGCGTGGCCACGTGTTGAAGCCGGTGGCCGCGTTCGCAGCCTGCACCAGCAGTTTCAGCGATGTATGACGCGCACCGGCGCAGAACCCTTTGCCAGCGGTAGCCCGATCTTTGCCGAGATCGAGTACTTTCTGGCCAACTCGTCGAACGGGCTTACGATTCGGGGAGCCATCCCCGCACACTGAGCTGCACACAAAGCCGAACACTGAGCGGCGCACAAACTTTAGCGTCTGGTTCAGCAGGACAGAGCGCGGGATCATTGTCCTGATTGACGAATAGCGGCGACCACTGGCGACAGTGCAGCGCAGCAATGCCGCTAAAATGCAAAATAGACGGCCATCACAGCGATTTTGCTTCGGCTGACGCACGCGACATTTGGCTCCTTTACTATTCGCCGCACCCTCCGCCCAGCGCCCCGACTTTTCCTAGCTAGCCCACGTGCCACCAGCGCGCTACTGAGAGCCTCCTCAACCCTTTCTGAAACCGCGACCTCGCCATATGTCGTCGCTTGATTGAAACACTTCCTCACGCCCCATGAACGCTCTAAAAGCCTTTGCCCGTTTTTTCTTCCGCGCCCGCGTGCTGGTGCCGTTGATCCTAATCATCGTTGTGGCCGTCGGCTACACCGGCATGCAGAAGCGGAAGGAAACCGCGCGCGAGGATCGCTATCGCACCGTCACCGTCGATAAGGGCGCCGTGATCCAACGCATCACGGCTAACGGCACAGTCAATCCGGTGACCGTCGTCAGCGTCGGCACGCAGGTTTCGGGCACGGTGACCAAGCTCTTCACCGACTTCAACCAACCGGTGAAAGCGGGTCAAGTGCTGCTGGAGCTTGACCCTGCCCTGATTCGAGCTGGGATCGCGCAGCTCGAGGCCAACTTGCGATCGGCCGAAGCATCACAACGTTTGGCCGAGAGCACACTTAAGCGCAACCAGGAACTCGTGCGCAAAGGCTTCATCTCGGACGCCACGCTGGAGCAAAACACGCGTGACCTCGACGTTGCTAAAGCACAGGTCGCACAGGTGAAGTCGCAGCTCGATCGCGAAAAGACCAACCTTTCGTACACCATCATTCGCTCCCCCATCAATGGCATCGTCATTGATCGCCGCGTGGATGTGGGCCAGACCGTCGCCGCGAGCTTCAACACGCCTACTCTGTTCCAAATTGCGCAGAGCCTCGATGCGATGCAAATCGATACCTCGGTTGCTGAAGCGGATGTGGGCACTGTGAAAGCTGGAATGCCCGTGCGTTTTACCGTTGACGCCTACCCCGACCGTGACTTCAAAGGTGCAATTCGTTTGGTGCGCCTGAACCCCACCATCAACCAAGGCGTGGTCACCTACAACGTCATCGTCGACACGACGAATGAAGGCCAGTTGCTCAAGCCCGGCATGACCGCACAGGTGAGCTTTGTGGCCGCGCAGCGCGACGATGTGGTGCGCATCCCGACCGCCGCGTTGCGCTTCAAGCCGCCGAAAGACGACAAAGACGACAAGAAGAAA
>JAJTHU010000168.1 GCA_021300055.1 Nitrosomonadaceae bacterium
CCACCAAATGCGGAAAAAGCGCACGACCGGCAACGGGGCGTTACCGAGCACGCTTGCCAACCATTTGGGGACGATTCGCCGTCTCTACGTCGTAAATGAGTGGCTTGGATTTCCCATCCACAAAATGGCCGACATTTCCTTAACTCACCTTTTCAACCTCGTCCTCTCGGCTGAGTACTTTTGGCGAGCAGAAGGCACGCACCAAAACCGATTTAGCACGATTCGATATCTATATGCCGTCCTTGATAGGGAGGAGGAGTTTGAAGTATTCACCCAGGAGTTCACTAAGCATTTTGAGTTCTTTCCGGGACAGGATCGGGTGCAGCACGCGACCTGGAACCACAGCCTCAAAGCAGCCGGCATCACCATCGAGCGGCTCCTAGATGCGATGGGTGACGCGCACTGGTGGATTCGCGCTGCTATCGAACTTCAATTTCGGTTTGGGCTCCGCATCCGCGAATCTGTCTGTTTCAATCCTTCGTTGAATTGGGACCAAACAGCAAAGGTGTTGCGCGTTACTCCTTCGATGCAACCCAAAGGGTTGCGCCCCCGTGATGTGTATGTCCACTGCCCAGAATCACAAATTGAAGCGATCACGCGCATTACGAACCTCCTGCGGTTGAAAAAACATTCAGCCATCGCGCCGGATGGGGTTTCCGTGAGCGGCGCAATCCAAGCTGTGCGCAATCAATTCAGAAAAACGGCCAGAAGTCTTGGACTCTACGAGCACACGCCGCACGCACTTCGACACACTTACATCCACGACCTACTCCACAAGTTAGGAGCGCCGATTCCGATCGCGAGTGTTGACTCAATACTCACTCAAGCTGATCAGCAGAAGGCTTACCTATTCAGCATGCTCCAGTTAGGTCATGGTGTGATTGGCAAAGTTGAGCCATACGTTGGCAAGCTGCCCGACGCGTTCAACAAAATCAAGGGGAAGCGACACACTGAGTGGTCTCAAGCAGAGCATTCGCAAGAAGCGCTCGCGAAACATTTTTTTGGAGATCGCGCATGAGATTCCAAAACACAATTTCTGATGAAGATAAGCTTGTTGCGCCAATCGATGTGCTTGTTCGACGCGTTTCCGATCTCCATGCGCGAAAAAGTACGCACCTCAATGGCTTCAACGCCATCTCAACTTTTCAACTACAACATTATCAACCACGTTTGAACGGCCTTCACGTGCGCGACAAAGAAATTGCGCGCGCCGTGCAAGAATTGCTCGGAGGACATTCGTCGCTTAGCAGCGCGCAGTCAGAGTTACGGAATTACGCTGTATCTTTTGTCCAGTACGTTCGAGAACTGCTTCCGCATAAGCCCTTGGCGATTGGTCGAGACTTTGATCGCGAAGCATTGATTGTGACGATGCGATCGCTAATCGTTCGTCGTGTTGAGCGGAAATTCAGAACGAAGATGCGTTGCGCGCTCTCGCACTTGGGGCGCGCCTCCGGCAAGCCCAGCTTGTTGCAAGAGGTGCAGCGTGAATTCACTGAAAAGCTAGGATACAAGCCGTTCTCGGATTTGCCGTTTGATCCACTGAAAAAAAAGTGGTGGGGTAAACGCGAGCTGATTCCAGATTTGCTAGCGGCGGTATCTCTGCGTTGCGACCCAGAAATCTTTGTTCCAATGCTGTTACTAGGCAGCACGTTCTCCCTGAGTTTGCGTGCGGCCGCATGCGCGCGTCCCATTGATAGTGAGCAGGCCATCATCATTGATCTGCCCGAGGGCTCCCAAATCTCATCAATTCGACTGGTTGCGACTAACGAATACCAACGTTTGGCGATTGCGCGGTGGAGAGAGTTTCGCGACAAATCCGGACGTGCGTCACCTTTGTTTGCAACATTTAAGGAGATGAATAAGTTCGTGCTTGGACTCGAGGACTCGCTGGAAGATCTAGGTGTGTTCTCAGCCGATACGGATATGCTGCTCGCATCTTACCCGGCGCAATCGCTCGGCGAGCTTTTCGCATACGGGCTGGGTGGGTCAGACCCCGTGCGCGAGGTACCGTCATCTGCGACCGTTAGCCGCATTCAGGTCGCAGCTGACTCATTGTGGCTCGTTGGGGCCGCGACAACGTAGAACAAACTGGTGCGGGTCTAGATGTGAGTGGCGGGCGCGGTTCGTGTCTCCCGGTAGCCGTCGGGGTTTTGGCGTTGCCAGTTCCAGGCATCGCGGCACATATCCTCCAACGAGCGCGTAGCGCGCCAGCCAAGCAGGCGTGCCGCCAAGCTCGCGTCGGCGAAGTACTCGGGCACGTCGCCCGCACGCCGCGGCACAAACTGGTGTGGAATGCGCACCCCGTTGACGCGTTCAAACGCAGCAACGAGCTCCAACACGCTCACGCCAGCAGAGGTGCCCAGATTGAGCGCGAGCACGTTATCCAACGCTGCCGCACCACTCAGGGGCTGCGCGCCGAATAGTGCATCCACCGCTGCCACATGGCCATCGGCCAAGTCCATGACGTGGATGTAGTCGCGCACGCCCGTACCATCGCGCGTGGGGTAATCCTTGCCAAATATGCTGAGTTGATCGCGACGACCCGCGGCAACTTGGCAGACAAACGGCATCAAGTTGTTCGGGATGCCCGCGGGGTCTTCACCCATTGTGCCGCTTGGGTGCGCACCCACAGGGTTGAAGTACCGCAGCAACGCGACGCGCCAACGCGCATCCGCGCGCGCGACGTCCTTCAGCATCTGCTCAACCATCGCCTTACTGTGGCCGTACGGGCTTGCCGGGCGAAACGCCGCGGTTTCGGGAATCGGCGAAAAGTCAGGCTCGCCGTAAACGGTTGCAGACGAACTAAACACGATGCGTGACACATCGGCCTCGCGCATGGCCTCGAGTAAGCGCAACGTGCCAACGACGTTGTTGTCGTAGTAGCGCGCCGGCTCGGCCACTGATTCGCCAACGGCCTTTAGTCCAGCAAAGTGAACCACGCAATCAATGGGGTAAGCGCCGAAAGCTTTGGCCAAGGCGTTGGCGTCGCGTACATCCCCCTCTATCAAGGCAGGGGGGGCGCCCGTAATCGCACCGATGCGACCAAGCACCGCGCGATGACTATTGCTGAAGCTATCAAGCACCACGCAACGATGCCCAGCGCGCTGCAACTGCACCACACTGTGGGAGCCGATGTAGCCGGCGCCGCCGGTGACGAGGATGGTGGCCATTAAGTGG
>JAJTHU010000125.1 GCA_021300055.1 Nitrosomonadaceae bacterium
CATTAACTACTACGCGGTCGCCAAAGCACGCAACTCCAACTTCAAGCATCGTCCGGTCGGCTTGGGCATCATGGCCTTCCAAGATTGCTTGCATGAGCTGCGCGTTCCATATGCATCGCAAGAAGCCGTTGAGTTTGCCGATCGCTCGATGGAAGCTGTTTGCTACTACGCTTACTGGGCATCGACCGAACTCGCCGCTGAGCGTGGCACGTATTCGTCGTATCGCGGTTCGTTGTGGGATCGCGGCATCCTCCCGCAGGATTCGCTCAACCTGTTGCGCGAAGCGCGTGGTGGCTACGTCGAAGTCGACATGTCCTCCTCGATGGATTGGGATGCACTGCGTGCGCGCATCAAAGAGCACGGCATGCGCAACTCCAACTGCGTGGCGATCGCACCGACGGCGACGATCTCGAACATCATCGGCGTATCGGCATGTATCGAGCCGACCTATCAGAACCTCTACGTGAAGTCGAACCTTTCGGGCGAATTCACGGTGGTGAACGATTACCTCGTGCGCGACTTGAAGAGCCGCGGCCTGTGGGACGAAGTGATGGTTTCCGACATCAAGTTCTACGACGGCTCGCTCGGCGCGATCGATCGCATCCCACCCGAGCTGCGCAAGATCTACGCCACGGCATTTGAAGTTGACACCAAGTGGGTGATTGAAGCGGCATCGCGTCGTCAGAAGTGGATCGACCAAGCGCAGTCACTCAACATCTACATGGCTGGCGCGTCGGGTAAGAAGCTCGACGAGACCTACAAGCTTGCTTGGTTGCGTGGCCTCAAGACCACCTACTACCTGCGCACCTTGGCAGCGACATCGGCCGAGAAATCGACGGGTCGCGGCGGTGAGCTCAACGCTGTGCCGGTTTCCGGCGGTGTTGCAGCGGCTGCGGCCAACGAAGTCGGCGCGGGTGATGGTGCGGCAGAGGGCGCGAAGTTTTGCTCGATTGACAATCCTGAGTGCGAGGCATGTCAGTAGGCATGCTCGCACACAGGATTGCGGCGTAGGCTAACTCGCGAAGCGGCGTTAAGTGAGCGGAGCGAACGGCCGAAGCCACAATCCGGAATGCCAAATTACCAGCAACTTTTTTCGCAAATCGTTTCCAACCAATAGAGAGGATAAGAAATGCAATTTCACATCTTCCAGGATGCAAAACTCGAATGGCGCTGGCAGTTGTCCAACAGCGAAGGCCGCAAGGTCGCCGATTCAGGCGAGGGCTATCGCGAGAAGGACGAATGCTTAGAGTCCATCGCGCAAGTGCAAGCCTGCGACCAAGCGTTGGTGTTGGAAAACGTGACGAGCTTGATGGACACCGAAATGCTGCAAATGCCCGGGCTCTTTCACAAGCACTAAGCAAGCACCAAGCGAACAAGAAACAACCCCGCCCGAAAGTACTCACCCACTTTCGGGCGGACGTTTCAAGCAAATCGTGCGGCATCCCAGAGCGCCACACGCTTTGCAAGCAATGCAATCACTAAACCGAGCGATCAATCGATTGCCGACAACAACCAGTCAGCAAAACACGCGCTGACGAAGCAAAAAATGACGGAGTAAGAAATGTCTTTGACTTGGGACGACACACCATCAGCCTTTCCAGCATCAGGCGCCGCACCACGCTTGCAGCCGGTCCAACCGGAAGCGAACCGCGCCATGCTCGATAACCTCGTAAATGCGCCACCAGCGGACGACACTGACGCTGAGGTCGATGCGCGCTTTGCACGCGTGCGCGCTGAAGAGAAGCGCGTCATCAATGGCAAGAGTGACGTCAACCAACTCGTGCCGTTCAAGTACAAGTGGGCATGGGACAAATACCTCTCCGGCTGCGCCAACCACTGGATGCCGCAAGAAGTAAACATGAACCGCGATATCGCCCTCTGGAAGACGCCCAACGGCCTCACCGACGACGAGCGGCTCATCATCAAGCGCAACCTCGGCTTCTTTGTCACCGCCGATTCACTCGCGGCGAACAACATCGTGCTCGGCACCTATCGCCACATCACTGCGCCTGAGTGCCGCCAGTACTTGCTGCGCCAAGCGTTTGAAGAAGCGATCCACACCCACGCCTATCAATACATCGTTGAATCGCTGGGCTTGGACGAGGCAGAGATTTTCAATGCCTATAACGAAGTGAAGTGCATCCGCGATAAAGATCGCTTCCTCATCCCGTTCATCGACACGTTGTCGGACCCCAACTTCGAAACCGGCACGTTTGAAAACGACCAGAAGCTCCTCAAGTCGCTGATCGTGTTCAGCTGCATCATGGAAGGCCTGTTCTTCTATGTCGGCTTCGTGCAGATCCTGGCACTCGGCCGTCAGAACAAGATGATGGGCGCCGCGGAGCAATACCAATACATCCTGCGTGACGAATCGATGCACTGCAATTTCGGTATCGACCTCGTCAACACCATCAAGCTCGAAAACCCACACCTCTGGACCAACGAATTCAAGAAAGAAATCGAAGGCCTGATCCGCAAAGGTGTTGAGCTTGAGTACGCCTATGCCGAAGACACCATGCCGCGCGGCGTGCTGGGCCTGAACGCACCGATGTTCAAGGAGTACCTACGCTTCGTGGCGAATCGCCGCGCACAGCAGATCGGCCTCGACGAACTCTATCCAAAGGCCACCAACCCGTTCCCGTGGATGTCGGAACTCATTGATTTGAAGAAGGAGAAAAATTTCTTCGAGACGCGAGTGATCGAGTATCAGACGGGTGGGGCGCTCTCCTGGGATTGAGCAGCGCGAATTGGGTAGGCGGTGGGATGATTTTCTAGAACGAGCGAGATAATGCCATCGCACCCTAACCACAGCTTGGGCCTTCCGACCGAGAGTGACGTTGAGCAAAAAATCGTACTCCCGCTTCTCACGGGGCCCGAGCCGTCGGAGTTGGGCATTCCACCTCAGTATTTGC
>JAJTHU010000017.1 GCA_021300055.1 Nitrosomonadaceae bacterium
ATGTGTTTCGCCGCGTGGCGGGCGCACTTCCGTCTTGGCAGTTAGCTGCCTACATTTCAAATTGACGAGAGTTCATCATGCTGTACACCAAGTCAGGCACGTTGAGTCGAGATACCTACATAAACCAATATGCGCCACTAGTGCGTCGAGTCGCGCAGCAAATGATGTCGCGGCTACCCGCCAACGTTGAGGTCGATGATCTTGTTCAAGCCGGCATGATTGGCCTGATGGATGCCGTCGAGCGCTTTGAAGATGACCACGGCGTGAAGTTCGAGACCTTCGCCAGCCAGCGCATACGTGGAGCTATGATCGATGAACTTCGTGCCGGCGATTGGATGCCACGGAGTGTGCGTCGCAACCAGCGCATGATCGAGTCGGCCATTACCAAACTTGAGCATGCCAACGGTCGCTCGCCAAACGAGACTGAGATTGCGCGCGAGCTCGGCATGGATTTGGGCTCGTATCAGGAGCTGCTGCTCGACGCCAAGGGCGCACAGTTGTTCTACTATGACGAATCTGACGATGGTGAGGAATCAGGGGGCATGCTTATCGGCGCGGCGGGGGATACAGCGTTAGACCCTGCGGGTACGTTGATGGACAAGCGCCTTAAGACGGCGTTAGTCGAGGGAATTGAAGCGCTACCCGAGCGCGAGAAGCTGCTGATGTCCCTCTACTATGAGCAAGACCTGAATATGAAAGAGATTGCGGCAGTGATGTCGATCACCGAATCTAGAGTGTCGCAGCTGCATAGCCAAGCTGTGGCGCGTCTGCGTAGCAAGCTGAAGTCGTGGTGACGACTGGTGCGATGGGCGACGCACAGCGTCACCAGAAGCGCCGCGGGGTGCCCCTTTTGTGGCCGTCGCGCTACCCGTAGGAGCCTTGGGTCCGACTCATTGCGGGATGTCGCTGAGACGGTGCCGGTCTTGACTGACACGGCAATGCGCTAGCAGCGAATGATAGGCGCAATACCGCAGCCAGACGGCCCGGCAAAAACAGCGCGGAGATCTGAAAGTTACTGCTTACAGGACTCGACCATGCGAACTACATCATCGGGTTCGAGTTTGAGGACTTCGAGAAGTTGCTCCTCGATCATCTCCCAGCCATCCATAATCGTTCCACCGCTTTGCAGAGCGTCGATTTGATCGACGAGGAACCCGAAAGCGATTAGGCGCTTAATCATGCGCGCCGAGGCCGCGGCTTCACCGTTGAAGTACTTGGCGTCGTGATGAAAGAAAATCGCGAGGGCAAGCATCTCCGGAAGATGCCACTCTTTTGCGAGGACGTAGCCGAGCTGGTTGTGCGTCAGCTCGAAGCGCTCCTTTTCCTGCTGAATCAGCCCGAGGCCGAGCGCGCCATGATGCTCGAGAAGGAGATCACCGTAATTGTCGAATCGGTTGATCAGCACGGCCTGCCCGGCGTTCCGGAACGTGACATAGGTCTTCGCTTCTTCGGGGTCGATCGCGCGAATTTCGGGTGCAATGCGATCGGCGATCGTTGAATAGCGTGCCGCGTCGTTCCAAAAGTCTTCCATCAAGCGTCCTGTCTTAGTGCCGAATGCTTGCCGGATTAGCAGGCGCGAAACCAGACATGCAGTGTTTTGCAGGCCGATGATCGAGACGGCTTGGCTCATGTTGGTTGTTTGCATACGGCGACCAAAGTAAGGCGAGTTCACCGTTTTGAGGATGCTCGCAGACAGCGCGAGATCCTTGCCGACCATAGCGGCGACGTCGCGAATATCGACGTTTTCGTCGGCCATGGCCTTGCTGAACTCATTGACCAACTCTGGACACGGAGGCAACTTCAGGTCGCGCGCAATCTTCTCGCTGGCGAGCTGGACCTCAATGAGTTCTGGGCTCGAACCCATTGGGTTAGTGGCGCTCTGCCAGTTCTGTGTCTGGGTGGCTGCTTGCATGTTGGGTTCTCCCGGACGCCGGCGGCGTCCTCAATATCTTGAAGTCGATTCGCGTGTGGGCAGTTGAAGTCTCTACGCGCGACCGAATGAGCCGAAGTTGCCGCCGAAGCGCGCGAAGCCGTCGGCGCCGTAATTCGGCACGCCGCTGCCGTTTCCTCCGAGTGAGTTAACGATACCGGCGCGCTGTTCAATGCGCTTCGATTGGTGCGCGATGAGTCGCGCCGTAATGTGATCCAATTCCATTGCCTCGCGCACCTTGGCGATGATCGATTCGAATAATTCGGAGGCGCCTGGACCAGCAGCGCTAAGCTTTGCGCGCAAGGTCTCGGCAGAAATCGGTTCACCGAGTGCGCGCTTGGTGTGCGTGCGCGCGGTCGCGAGTCGCTCCAAAGCTTGTGATTTGCGTTGGCTAATGTCGAGCATTGCATCGGCATCAGAGCGCGCGATCGCGTCGGTCTCTTGCTCAGCGAGTTCAAGATACTCGCTGATGGCAAGGAACTCTGAGTCCAATAGACGACGTAGTGGCGTGGGTGAGGCAGCGAGAGCGGTGGGCATTTGGGATCCGATCGTTATTTGTCACGCTGAAGGCTGGCGTCGGCCAGCATCTTGTCGGCGATGGCGCTTGCATTGATGCGGTACGTGCCATTGGTAATCGCGTGCCGCAGTTCATTCACGCGCGCGTGGTCGATATCACTCGCACCCAGCTCTTTGGAAAGCGCCTTGAGCTTCTCAGAGAGCGGCGACAGCTTTACGCTTTCTGCGGCTGTTGCAACAGGCTCGGGCGCGCTGCGTCGACCTTCGCTCGCCGAATTAGTGGTTCCCTTACTCCGAGTCATTACCTGGTCGAGCAGCGTCGGTGTATTTGCGAGGTTTGTTTTGGAGATGGTCATAAGAATTCCGTTTCTGCTCGCTCAGGGCGCCTTGGAGCGACCCACGTTAGAGCATGTCAAGGATCACTTCGGCAGCGATTTGTCGAACTTTAGGAAATTTTTAACTTATTGATTACAAACGAATTTCGGCAACCTTGCCAGGACGCGCGATGCCGGAGACGGTACGACCGTTTTCGGTACGAATGCGAACTTGGCCACCGTCGACCGCGTTATTCAACGCGACGCCGTCGGCGCTAATAGAGAAACCATTTCCACGGACGGTCATCTTCACGATTTCGCCCTGGGAAACCACGGGTAGGGCGCGCAACCATTCCTCACGAATTACGGTGCCGGGAGTGACGGCGCGCGTAAGCGCACGGAACTCGACGCTCGTGCCGGGACGCAACGGGGTGCCGGGTTCGGTGGTGAGTTCAGCGTCGGCTTCGATTAGGTCGCCATCATTGATGGGTTGACCAGGGGCGAGGGTTCGCGCAGCGACCAAGGCGCGGCCGCTGACGCGGACGTTCAACGGAACGGTAACGCTCCAGCGTGCGCCGTCAATGCAACGCAGGCCGAGCCGCGACTTTCCCCACAGCCGTGTTCCGCTGGGCACGAAAGGCTCCACTGTATTGCACGGCGCGAGCGAAAGGTTTGGGTCGGGCGAGCCAACGTCGAACTCAACTTGCCCGTCCAATTGGCGAGTCTGAAGGGTCAGAAACGCCTCAATAACAGGTGCGATGCCGCCGCGCGCGAGGTCACGCGCCGACGCGGTTTGACCGGGAGCCAATTGGCTCTGATTCGTTGCCTGGGCCGGGTTCGCGCTGTTTGCGCCGGCGCTTTGTCCCCTAGCCACCTCGATCCCTTGTGAGATCGATGTGGGCGCGCGCTGCGCCAGAGCACCGAACGGGGTCGCCAGCAGCAAGGACGCGACAAGGCATCGGCACAAGTGGGTGAAGCAAATAGCGATTTTCAGCGTTCTGGTGTTCATGTTTCGGCGTCCTTGCCGGCACCATCGGGCGCCGTTTTGATACATGCAGTCTAGGCGCTCCCAATCCTTGAAATCCGGGGAATAACGAGGCAATGGGGCGCTTTATCCGGGCTTTTGCCGCCCTCAAGCTCACCATAATCGTTCCCCATCACCCAACAAAAGTCCGCTTGCACCAACACCAGCACAGCGCCGAAGCACCATCGACTGACCGGAAATCTCGCCCCAACGACCATGCTGAATCGGATCACTAACCAACTCGATTTCAATGCCGAAGCGCTTAAGCTGCGCAGCGAACGGCAGCGTGTCTTGGCATCGAACATCGCCAATGCCGATACGCCTGGATATCAAGCGCGCGACATTAACTTTCGGGAGGCGCTGCGCGACGCGACTAGCCATATCCTGCAGCGCGACCCGAGTAACGCGGCGCGGCAACCCGCCGATCGACCCGCCTTGACCCATGCGGGCCACGTCACGGGACCGAGTGGGACCGCCGGTAGTGCATCGCTGCTTTACCGACTGCCGACGCAGGCTGCCTTCGACAGCAACACAGTCGACGTAGATCGAGAAACAGCAAACCTCGCAGAAAACACGCTCAAGTACGAAGCCACGCTTAGATTCTTGAACGGTCAGATTAAGTCCATGAATCTTGCGATCAATGGCCAGTAGCCACGCTAACGCGTTCTGAACGTCAAAAGGAAACGCTATGTCTCTCTTCAAAGTATTCAATGTCGCAGGCTCTGGTGTCAGTGCACAAAACGTTCGGCTCAACGTCATCGCATCGAATCTTGCCAATGCGGACAGCGTGGCAGGGCCAGATGGAACCGCCTACAAAGCCAAACAGGCCGTATTCGCGACCTACCTAGAGGATCGTAACGATCCTGCAGCGACCAGTGTCAAGGTGTCGCAGATCGTCGAAAGCCAGGCGGAGGGCAGAAAGGTCTATGACCCGAAGAATCCGCTGGCTGACGAAACCGGCAATGTCACGATGCCTAACGTGAATGTCATCGAAGAGATGGTCAACATGATTTCCGCCTCGCGTTCTTACCAAAACAATGTCGAGGTCATGAATACCGCGAAGTCCCTGTTGTCCAAAACGCTGCAGCTCGGCGCATAAGCGAGAAAACGATGAGCATCTCTGCAATTTCGAATAGCGCAAAAGCTGGTACGACCGCCACCCAGAAAAGCGCAGCTGAGGAAGCGGGTAATCGTTTCTTAAGCCTGTTGGTTGCGCAACTCAAGAACCAAGATCCCCTCAATCCGCTCGACAACGCGCAGATCACCAGCCAGATGGCACAGGTGAGCACGGTACAGGGCATTGAGAAGCTCAATGCAACAATGACCTCCGTGCTCGCGCAGGTGCAGGCCATGCAGGCTACCGGCATGGCAGGCAAAACAGTACTCGTGGATGGCAACCAACTAATGGTTGGCGGAGAAGAGCCCGCGAGGGGCGCGTTCGAGTTGCCGGACGGCGCGCGTCGTATTACGGTCGAAGTGCGAGACGCAACCGGCAAAGTTGTTGCGACGCTTCCACAAGCAGACGGCAAGGGCATTCGTAACTTTAGCTGGGATGGCATGGCAGACGGTAAGGCTGTTCCACCAGGCACCTACTCGTTCTCCGTCAAGGCAGACGTGGCCGGACAAAGTATCGCTGGCCGCACCTACTCGGCGGATCGCATTACGGGCGTCTTGCCGACACCAAACGGAGTGCAGTTCAGCACCACGAGCGGAAACATCATCACGATGGACTCGATACGCGCAATCACCTGATTCGCGCTCACTTCACTTAACACTGGGCAGGGCGAATCGAAGCGTTGATTGGCCCGCAGATGCAACTAACCCTTCTCGGAGAGCATTATGGGATTTCAGCACGGACTTTCAGGGCTTAATGCCGCAGCACGTAACTTGGACGTCATTGGTAACAACGTGGCGAACGCCAATACTATTGGCTTCAAGCAGGGCCGTGCAGAATTCGCCGACATCTACGCAGGATCAGTAACTTCTTCGTCGAGCACTGCCATTGGAATCGGCGTGAACCTCGCAGCCGTTACCCAGCAATTTGGTCAGGGCAACATCACGGCGACAAACAGTCCGCTCGACATTGCAATCAATGGCGGAGGGTTTTTCCGCATGTCGAACAATGGCTCGATCGCGTATACGCGCAATGGTCAGTTTCAACTCGACCGCAACGGCTACATGGTGTCCAGCGCAGGGTCTCGCCTGACAGGCTATCCCGTCGATGCAATCGGTCAAATCACCGCAGGCGCACCTGCTGAGCTGCGTATGTCTACCTCTGACTTATCCCCTAAGCCGACATCTGAAATCGGCATGGTGCTTAACCTGGACGCACGCAAAACGGCACCAGTCGGCACGTTTGACCCATCGGATGCGTCGACCTATACCAGCACCACGTCGATCAATGTCTACGACAGTCAAGGTAATGCCTATGCGATGTCGGTGTACTTTGTAAAAAGCGCGACGCCAAACAAATGGGACGTGCGGGTCGCGCTCGACGGCACGACGGTTGGCACGGGGCCTGTCGGTACGTTGACCTTCAACGCCGATGGCAGTCTCGACACGACGGCTTCGAGCGTACCGTTTTCGCTCACACTGCCAAACACGAACGGTGCGACCTTCGGAGGCGCGATCCCGCTCGACTTTACGGGGACGACGCAATTCGGCTCAGTGTTTGGTGTCAATGCCGCGACACAAGACGGCTACGCATCGGGCAAGCTCACTGGTCTTGCCATCGACCAGAGCGGCATCATCACCGGTCGCTACTCAAACGGCCAAACAAAAATCCAAGGGCAAATCGCGCTTGTGGCTTTTCCGAATTCGCAGGGGCTTACGCCGTCCGGTGGCAATCAGTGGGTTGAGACAACCTACTCCGGCGCGCCTCTCGTTGGTACGCCAGGCGGCTCAAATCTTGGCATGCTGCAGTCAGGCGCGTTGGAAGAATCAAACGTCGACTTGACGCAAGAACTGGTCAACATGATTACCGCACAGCGCAACTATCAAGCGAATGCACAAACCATCAAGACGCAAGATCAAGTCCTGCAAACCTTGGTGAACCTCCGTTAAGCGCTTGCACTGACGGCATCTTCGAATAACCGATACGCGAGACACACATGGACAAGGTCATCTACACGGCGATGGCGGGCGCACGGCAGCTCATGGTGCGCCAAGAGGCCTTGGCCAACAATCTTGCAAACGCTTCGACACACGGCTTTCGTGCTGATCTTGACGCTTTGCGCGCAGTGCCTGTTCAAGGGCAGGGGGCGAGCCTCGCTTCGCGCGTCAGTGTCACCTCAACTACCTCGCGTGCCGACTTCACCCACGGCGCAATTCAGGAGACCGGCAGGGATCTGGATGTTGCAATTGACGGGGACGGCTTTTTCTCAGTAGAAGCGCGCGACGGTAGCGAGGCTTATACACGCTTTGGTTCGCTCGAAGTTGGGGTCGATGGCGCGCTCAGAACTAGAACAGGCCTGCCCGTACTTGGCGATGGCGGGCAGATTACCGTACCTCCGAACGCCAAAGTTGAAATAGGACGCGACGGTAGCGTGAGCGTGTTTACCGCAGGTGACTCTCGCAACGCCAGCATAGTGGGTCGCCTGAAGCTCGCCAATCCGCCCACGGACCAGTTGAGCAAAGGTGCAGATGGATTGTTCCGTTTGCCCAATGGCGGAACTGCAGACGCGGATCCAAACATCCGTGTGGTCCGCAGTTCGCTTGAGTCTTCGAACGTCAACGTTATCGACACCATGGTTGGCATGATCGCGCTCGCGCGTCAGTACGAAATGTCGATGAAGATGCTGTCGAGCGTGGATGCTAACGCTCGCGATGCCTCGAAGCTACTTCAGCCAAACAATTAACCCTTCTTGGGAGCAACATCATGATTCGCTCACTTTGGATCTCTAAGACCGGCCTTGACGCACAGCAGACACAAATGGACGTTCTGGCCAACAACCTCGCTAACGTCAATACAGCCGGCTTCAAGCGCTCCAAAGCGGTTTTTGAGGACTTGCTCTACCAAAACATTCGGCAGCCAGGCGCGCAGTCGTCGCAGCAAACTTCACTGCCGACCGGATTGCAGCTCGGTACCGGCGTAAAGCCAGCGGCGACCGCTCGCGTGTTCACACAAGGCAACCTGCAACAAACAGGAAACAACCTCGACATCGCCATTAACGGATCCGGCTTCTTCCAAGTACAGTTGCCGGATGGCTCGACAGGCTATACGCGCGATGGATCGTTCCGCGTCGATGCGCAAGGTCAACTGGTGACCTCAAACGGCTATGCGCTTGTGCCCGGTATCACCATCCCGCCCAACGCGCAGAGCGTAACGATCGGGCAAGATGGTACGGTATCGATATCACAAGCGGGTAGCGCGGCGGTCACGACTGTCGGCACCATCCAGCTGAGTACTTTTGTCAATCCGGCCGGCCTGAATTCGATGGGTCAAAACATCTTTACGGAAACGCCGGCGTCAGGAACAGCTACGCCGGGGAACCCAGGTGCTAATGGTCATGGCACGCTCAGCCAGGGTTACATCGAGACTTCCAATGTCAACGTTGTCGAAGAACTCGTGGCGATGATCCAAACGCAGCGCGCTTACGAAATCAACTCCAAAGCGATTCAGACCTCGGACCAAATGCTGCAGCGGCTTGCGCAGCTTTAATCGCGTAGCGACCTAGGGTCGCGCCCCACCCGCGCGCGATGAACCTTTTCGCCCTTTTGCAACCGCGCCAACGCCCGTTGGCGCGCTGAGACCCTCCGTTTGTCCTCGTGTGCCGTAGCCCTCTCGTTCGGCGACCTCAGTCGCCATGAGAGCCGGTCATCCAGCGGACTCAATTGAACCTAATCAGCAATCCGTAAGCGTTGCCCCCGGACGCTGCTGCTAGAGCTCTCGCGTTCGAATAGCAAAAGCTGGTGGGCATTTGGGGCGCTTATCGAGGCACCTGTTGCGTGGCGGCGCTCTAAAGTTTCAGCATCCCACCGGAGAAGCCAGATGCGCACCAAAGACACTAAACGCGATTCGCTCAATCGCCTTTTTGAGATAAACCCGCTGCTGTTCCAGTTCTTTTCGCACACTTTGCAAGCAGTTGGCGTATTGCTATTTTTTGCCTTCTTCTCGCTCTTCTTGACGGGTTGCGCACACGTTGAACC
>JAJTHU010000100.1 GCA_021300055.1 Nitrosomonadaceae bacterium
GGCCGCTCTCTAGCTCGATTGCAACCACGCGACCGGCGGGGAAGCCTGCATAGATGACGCCACGCACGATCGTGACCGGCGCACCTGATCTCAGGGTCAGTGGTGGCGCCGTCCGCGTAAACACCCAGCGACGCTTGCCGTCACTACGATTCAACGCATAAAGACGCCCGTCCGCCGTACGTGCAATGACCGCACCTTGCGCAACCTGGGGTGGCGCGAGCAGTTCCCCCTCGAGCGCCGACTTCCAAAGTGTGCGGCCGGAGGCGTCGAACGCGACAACCTCCCCCTTGTCGTTGCCGACGACAATCAGATCGTCTTGTACGCCCACGCCGCCAGTCAGTTTCAACTTCGTATCGATCGAGGAAACCGTCCGTCCACCCGCCTCATCGAGCACGGTCAATTTGCCACCGTGCGCGGCCGCGTAGACAACGCGATCACCCAGCGCGGGCTGCAACAAGAAACCCTTTGGCGAGCCGACCGAAGCCGACCAACGGACCGAGATAGCTGAATCCGTGACGGCGGGCAGTGCGGCGAGTTTCTTATCGCCAAACCAAGGGATCCAACTGCACCCTGCAAGCGCCAGCGTACCGCCAGCCATCAGAATCAAACTTGCGCGTCGCACCGACGACGAGGAGCCTGAAGACACTGCGGAGAGACGCATCACTTCTGCGCTCCAGCAGACTTATCCGCCGACTTACCGTCGGCAGCCTTGTCATCAGCCGCTTTTGCGGCAGGCTTCGCCGTCGCTCCACCGAACGCATCGAGCTTGGCCTGCGAAATGCCCTTGAGCGGACTGCGCTCATCAGCTTTGGTGGTCGCCAACTCGTATGCTGCGCGCGCCTCGTCGCGTTTGCCTTGCGCGGCGTAAACGTCACCACGCAAGTCGGCAGCTATTGAAGCGAAACCCTCTTCCTTGATGGCGTCGAGCGTCTTGAGCGCGTCGTCGTATTTCTTTTCGTCCAGTTGAATGCTGGCCAGACGAATACGCGCGACGTTGACGTGCGACTTGCGACCCTTGTCGATCACCCATTGCAGATGCTTCGATGCCTCTGCATATTGCTTGGATTCGAAAGCGGCCTTTGCAGCCATCAGCTGCACTTCAGTTGCATAGAAGGTAGCGGGGTACTTCTCCGCGAGAGCAGTCGCGGCATCTGAAAGCTTCTTCCATTCTTTGCTGACCGCAACCTCTTTCGAGAGGTTTTGCACGCTAATGAACAGTGTTTCGCCTTCAATTGCCTGTTTCTGCTGATACCAGCGCCAAGCCTGTGTACCCGCAATCCCCAGAAAGAACGCGATCAGGCCAGCATAGATGAGATTGCCCCACTTCTCCCACCAATCCTTAAGCGCGGCAATTCGTTCCTGCTCTTCTAAATCATATGCAGACATGTCGATCCAAACCCTTATCCAAAACCCAAAACCAATAAACACAACCAAACCGAGCGGCCGCTCTACTCACATTTTCAGGTGCGAGCTCCGAGTAGCCGTTGCACCGCATCGACCAACGAAACGCGCGTTTGTTCTGCGCTCGCTAAATCTTTTAGTGTCAGGGTTGAGGAGGAAACTTCATCCGAACCCAAAATGATAGCAAAGCGCGCTCCGCTCAAGTCTGCCTTCTTCATTTGTGACTTGAAGCTGGCCACTGCGCCATCCGCGCAGCCGTGGAGCGCCACGCCGACGCCTGCATCGCGTAACTTCTCCGCCACCCGCCAAGCCTCTTCGCGCTCTGCTTCCCCATAAACGAGGTACGCGTCGAGCTTCGATTCAAACCGGCGCGGCTTGAGCTTGAGTTGCTCCTCAAGCGCCATCATCACGCGCTCGACCCCCAAGCCAAAACCACACGCCGGTGTTGGCTTGCCACCAAGCTCGGCGATCAAGCCGTCGTAGCGCCCACCGCCCGCGATGGTGAGTTCCCAGTCGGCGCCTTTGGCAATCCACTCAAAAACCGTACGGTTGTAGTAATCGAAGCCGCGCACCAAGCGAGGTTCGACCACGTATTCGACGCCCGCAGCATCGAGCAACTTGCGAACGCCATCAAAGTGCGCGCGCTCTTCCGCGCCCAGAAAATCCGACAGCTTTGGGGCGGCACTGACCAACGCCTGCATCGCGGGATTTTTCGTGTCGAGCGTACGCAATGGATTGGTGTACAAACGGCGTTTCGCATCCTCATCGAGTTGATTCGCATTCGCTTCGAAATATGCGACCAATGCATCGCGATGCGCCTTGCGTGCAGGCGCGTCACCGATCGAATTGATCAGTAGCTTGACGTTGTCGAATCCGAGACGTGCCCAAAGTCGCTTTAGCAAAACGATCTGCTCGGCATCAACGTCAGGACCTGCAAGCCCAAACGCTTCGACGTCGAATTGGTGAAACTGCCGATAACGCCCTTTTTGTGGGCGCTCGTGACGAAACATCTGCCCCCACGTCCAGACGCGTTTGGGGCCGTCATACAAAATGTTGTGCTCGACAGCCGCACGAACGAGCCCTGCAGTTGCCTCGGGGCGCAGCGTTAGCTTGTCGCCGTTCATGCTGTCTTCGAAGGAGTACATCTCCTTCTCGACGATGTCGGTCACTTCACCGATTGAACGCACAAATAGTGCAGTCGGTTCGACGATCGGCGTGCGCATGAGTCGATAGCCGTACTGCTCAAAGACTTCGCGAACGGTGTCCTCAAGCCACTGCCAACGCACGGCATCTTGCGGCAGCAAATCATTCATGCCGCGGACAGCTTGCAAGGTTTT
Organism: Nitrosomonadaceae bacterium; assembly: GCA_021300055.1. Classification (GTDB taxonomy): domain Bacteria; phylum Pseudomonadota; class Gammaproteobacteria; order Burkholderiales; family Usitatibacteraceae; genus UKL13-2. The sequence goes on from JAJTHU010000100.1 coordinate 2,739, forward strand.
CATACGAAATTTACGGTTGTTGGTCGCGCGAGGCACGCGCGGCCACGAAAAAGAAGATTGTCATTCAACGCGGGCAGCCGCCGCGAGCCTTTACCTCGCTTCACGTCAACCCTGCAGGGCAAGGATCACCCGCGTGGGTTAGCTAATTCGTGCAAGCAACGCTGCGCACTTCGAATCAAGGCCACTCCGGTGCGGTTCGGCACTGGTGTCGACACTCGTTTTGTTCGATAAGATCGTGATTTTACAGGGTTTTCAGCCTGCAAGCCGCTCCACGCGAGGTCTGTTGTACGGGGGCAAACTCGGTGAAAGGCCTAGGATTCAGCACTTGCGAGGGGCAAGTGTCTCGGCCAATGAGGCAAATTACCTCAATCTGCTCTAGAGTCCGCGTATTGCTCGGGTTATGCCTGCGCGGATTGATCCGTCCAACGCGGCCCAACAAGAACAGGAGACATCCATGACCGCGGCTCTCGACGCCCTTTTGCCCCAGCGCTATTGGACATGGTCGCTTTGCGCCCTCACCACAGGCGCCTGCGCGCTGCTCACACCAATGAGCGTCCTTTGGTGGTGGCCGAGCGCTGCAGCGGGGTTTCTCGCGGTCGTCGGACTCATCGATTACCTCCAGCCGAATCATGCGATTCGTCGCAATTACCCAGTCCTAGCGCACTTCCGCTTTTTCTTTGAGTTCATTCGCCCCGAGATTCGCCAGTATTTCATCGAGTCCGACACTGAAGAACTTCCCTTTTCACGCTCACAGCGTGCGATCGTGTACCAACGCGCAAAGGGCGTGTCTGATAAGCGTCCATTTGGCACGCAACTCAACGTTTACGAAGCGCACTACGAGTGGATCAACCACTCAATGATGCCAACCGAGATCGCCAGCCATGACTTTCGCACCGTTATCGGTGCGAGCAACGCGCAACCTTACGCAGCCTCGGTGTTCAACATTTCGGCGATGAGTTTTGGTGCGTTATCGGCTAGCGCCGTACTCGCGCTGAATCGCGGCGCCAAGAAAGGCAATTTTTTTCACGACACCGGCGAGGGTTCGATCTCGCGATACCATCGAGAAGGCGGCGACATCGTCTGGGAGATTGGCTCCGGCTATTTTGGTTGCCGAACTGCCGACGGCCGATTTGACCCGGCGATATTCGCAAAGAACGCCGCGGACCCTGCAGTAAAGATGATTGAAATCAAACTCTCCCAAGGGGCCAAGCCGGGTCACGGGGGCGTGCTGCCCGGCGCAAAAGTGACTCAAGAAATTGCCGAGGCGAGAGGCGTGCCCCCCGGCGTCGACTGCGTCTCACCGGCACGGCACTCTGCGTTTTCCACGCCACGCGAATTGCTTGCTTTTGTGTCGCAGTTACGCGAACTGTCCAACGGCAAACCAGTCGGGATCAAGTTAGCGATCGGGCACCCGTGGGAGTGGTTTGCCATCGCCAAGGCGATGCTGGCCACGGACACCGTGCCGGACTTTATCGTCGTCGATGGTGGCGAGGGTGGTACCGGTGCAGCACCACTCGAGTTCACCGATCACGTTGGTGCACCATTGCGCGAGGCACTGATGTTGGTCCACAACACGCTGGTCGGAATCGGCATGCGTGATCGCATCAAGATCGGCGCATCCGGCAAGATCGTGACTGCCTTCGACATTGCGCGCACGCTTGCCATGGGTGCCGACTGGTGCAATTCGGCGCGAGGCTTTATGTTTGCGTTGGGCTGCTTGCAAGCGCAGACCTGTCATACCGGTCACTGCCCAACAGGTGTGACGACGCAGGACCCTCAGCGTATGCGCGCGCTTGTCGTTCCCGACAAGGCGGAACGCGTTTACCAGTTTCACCGCAATACTTTGATGGCGCTAAAGGAGTTGCTTGCCGCCGCAGGGCTGCGCCATCCTTCCGAGCTCGGCCCCGAGCATGTCATTCGTCGCGTATCGTCGACTGAAGTGCGCTCCCTCGCTGCGCTGCACGTTTGGGCACAGCCTAGCGAGTTACTCCACGGCGTGCCAGAGCACCCCGTATTCAAGGTATTCTGGAAAGAGGCTGACCCCGAGAGCTTCGCCGCTCCCACCGGCGTGGCATCGTTACAGGCGATGAAGGCGCGCTAGGCGCCTTTAGAAACCACGCGAGCCTCACGTGTTGTGAACCATGTTGTAAACCAACTAGAGTTTTATGCGTTAATTGTGACGATGGCATGCACTTGAGAGTAACGGCTTGAGTTCATGCCAGCGCTTGAAGCCGTTGCCGGAACGACGGCGAGGAGCAATTCTTATTTCAGAGAGGACTACCAACATGCAAAAGCTTCTGCTCGCCATCGCCGCTCTGACCGCATCTGCGGTCGTCAGCGCTCAAACGCCAGCGCCTGCTGCGCCGGCCGCACCAGCCGCCGCACCCGCTAAACCAGCCGCTGCCGCTGCTGCTCCCGCCGCACCAGCCAAGGCAGAAGCACCCGCCAAAGCTGACAAACCTGCTGCTGACAAGCCTAAGAAAGACAAGAAGAAAAAGAAAAAGGCCAAAAAAGAAGCCGCTCCAGCGACCAAGTAATTTCTGACGTCGCAAAAAAAACGCCGCAGCTTTCTGCGGCGTTTTTTTGGGCTCGCTACTTGAGCGCCTTGTAGCGTACCCGCTTTGGACGGGCCGCTTCTTCGCCCAAACGGCGCTTCTTGTCGGCTTCGTACTCGTTGTAGTTGCCATCGTAAAACACCCAATGCGAATCGCCTTCGCAAGCAAGGATGTGCGTGGCAATGCGGTCCAAAAACCAGCGGTCATGCGAAATCACCATCACTGTGCCGGCGAACTCTTGCAAGGCATCTTCCAGCGCACGCAGCGTTTCCACGTCAAGGTCGTTCGAGGGTTCGTCGAGCATCAGCACGTTGCTGCCCTTCAACAGCGTCAACGCCAAATGCAAGCGCCCGCGCTCACCGCCCGACAAATTGCCGACCAGTTTTTGCTGATCTGAACCCTTGAAGTTAAAGCGACCGATGTAGGCGCGGGACTGCATTTCAAACTTGCCCACTTGCAAGATGTCCGAGCCACCCGAAACCGCTTCCCAGACGTTCTTGCTTCCATCCAGCGCATCGCGCGATTGATCGACAAACGCGAGGTTAACCGTCGGGCCGATCTTGATTTCACCCGAATCTGGGGTCTCGACCCCGCGAATCAGCTTGAAAAGGGTCGACTTACCCGCACCGTTTGGCCCGATGACACCGACAATGGCTCCCGGCGGAATCTTCATGCTCAGGTTATCGATCAAGCAACGATCACCAAACGACTTGGAAACGTTCTTGAACTCAATGACCTCGTTACCCAAACGCTCGGCGACCGGGATAAAGATTTCATTGGTCTCATTACGCGTCTGATACTCGTGACTGGACAGTTCCTCAAATCGGGTCATACGCGCCTTGGATTTCGCTTGGCGTCCCTTCGGGTTTTGGCGAACCCACTCCAACTCTTTTTTCAGTGCTTTTTGGCGTGCAGATTCAGAAGACTCTTCGCGGCGCAAACGATCTGACTTTTGGTCAAGCCAGCTCGAATAGTTCCCCTTCCAAGGAATACCGCTGCCGCGGTCCAATTCCAAAATCCACTCTGCCGCGTTGTCTAAGAAGTAGCGATCGTGGGTGACCGCCACAACCGTCCCCGAAAAGCGCTGCAAAAATTGTTCGAGCCAATCGACGCTCTCTGCGTCGAGGTGGTTGGTCGGTTCGTCGAGCAACAGCATATCTGGCTTGGATAGCAGCAAGCGGCACAAGGCCACTCGGCGCTTTTCACCGCCAGAAAGATTGCCCACGTTTGCTTCCCACGGCGGCAATCGCAGTGCGTCCGCAGCGATGTCCATCTGCGCATCGGCCGCATCACCATCGCCTGCGGCGATGATGGCCTCAAGCCGACCTTGTTCTTCGGCGAGCGCGTCAAAGTCTGCGCCCTCCTCTGCATAGGCGGCGTAAACCTCATCGAGGCGCTTCTTCGCTGCCAGCACCCCGCCGAGCCCCTCTTCCACCGCCTCGCGCACGGACTGGCTTGGGTCAAGCTTTGGCTCCTGGGGCAAGTAACCCACCTTGATGCCAGGCATTGGCACCGCCTCCCCCTCGATTTCTTTATCGAGCCCAGCCATGATTTTGAGCAAAGTGGACTTACC
>JAJTHU010000337.1 GCA_021300055.1 Nitrosomonadaceae bacterium
AGGTAGAAGAGGTGTTTCGTGACGAGCTCAGCAAGGCGCTGAAGGATGGCTTTACCGTGGCCGAACTCGTCGCTGCCAAGTCGGGCATCTTGCAGCAGCGACTCCAATCGCGTGCGCAGGATGGCAGTCTGGCGGGCTCATTGGCAGGCAACGCTTACCTAGGCCGCACCATGGCGTTCAGCGCCGAACTCGAGGCGCGCATCGAAAAGTTGAAGGTAGATGACCTCAACGCGGCAATGCGCAAGTACATCGACCCTGCGAAGCTCACGATCATCAAGGCAGGTGACTTCGCGAAGGCCGCTGCCAAGGCTAAGTAGGTGAATTAGGCGCGCTCCCCGGCCGACTTCGGCCGGGGACTCGCTGCTTCAGGTCTCGACTTAGCCGGGTTTCCAACTCGCTCGGTCTAGTCCGCCGCCCTAGAGACGCCTCAGTCTCTGGAGGCATATCATTCAGGTATTGCCGAATTTTTGCGCGCGGTGATTCACCGTAGCTTTGCGTTCGGCCGACGTCAAAGCCTGATTGATGAACGCTTTTTTTCCTCTTCGCTGGCAAGTTGCTGCTGGTTTGCTCGTTGCCTTGGCACTATCCGCGACGGTCGACCTTCGCTTTGGTATCGAACTCGGCCCAGTCGCGAGGCTCTGGCTGCCGTTAGGGATCGCCCTGGGTGCGTGGATAGCCTTGCGTGAGCGCGCCTTGGGTCCTGTCGTGCTGGGCTTATCCAGTCTGGCTGTTGCGCTGGCACCCGAGGGTGCCACGTTGCCCCTCGTGGTGGCCGTGTTGGTGGGGCCGCTCGCCGGTGCAGTCCTGCTGCGCCGGATTGGCTTTGATGCTGACTTGCCCCGCCTCAGGGATGGCCTCATCCTGCTGCTAGTCGGTGGCGTGCTTGGCATGGGGTTGTCCGCCGCGGTTTACGGGCTGGCGCTGCACGTGCTCGGCCTCGGCTTGGGAGGCGGACCTACGCTGATTGACGCGTCACGCTGGGGCGTCGGTGCGATTTTGGGGGTCGGACTTGTTACGCCGCTATGTGTGCTCGCACTCAAGACAGGCCCCTCGTCGACGAGCGTCGCAAGCACTCTAAGTCGCGATGTGGGAAGGGTTGCTGCAGCGATGTTTGCATCTGTTGCTGTGCTTGCTGCCTGCCAGCCGTTTAGTGTCGGAGCAATGAACATCGCCTTGTTCGCGCCCTTGATCGGTGCGATCACATTCGCCGCGACTTCCGGCGCTGTTGTGGCAGCAGTGTTCGTGTTGGGCGTGACCTCGCTGTGCAGCGTGCTGGACGGACAGGGCGTGCCAATCTTTGCAGACGCGGCGGTCCCACTAGTGGGTTCAGCGTGGATGTATATCGGCACGCTCGTCATCAGTGCGCTGTCGGTGGGCATCGTTAGCAACGTGCGTCGCCAACTAGGCGAGGAGCTTAGAGACAATGCATTCCAGTTCCAAGCGGTGGCGTATGCGTCACCTGCGATGATCTGGACGAGCAATTTGGCGACGGGCCACGCTTGGTTCAATCGTGCGTGGGAGAGATTCGTTGGTCGTCCGCTCACGGGTCGGATCGAAATCGCATTGCTCGCGTACACACATCCCGACGACAAACAACTCGTTTCTGGCCCGCTGACAGACGCATTACGTTCTGGCGAGCCGTTCACGATCGACTGTCGCTTACGTCGCGCCGACGGCTTGTACCGACGCGTGGCGATTTCTGGTACACCGGTTCGCGACCGCCTCCAGCGCGTAGTCGACATCACCGGCACTGCCGTCGATATCACCGACTCTTCCGCGCTTTCCGATTCGTTGCGCGACATTGGCCGCTTGCTCGACACCATCCCCTATAGCATTTGGATCACGACCGAGTCAGGCGCATTCGTTTACCGAAACAAAGCGCAGGCCGAGTTCCTCGGCTTGGCTGATGACGAGCGACTCAACCGCTTGTCGCGCTTGGGGCCTGGCGAGGTGGCACCAGGTGTCTTTCCGGCGGGCGAGACCCCGGAGTCGCATTGGGCGCGTGTGGCGGACACTGATCGTCGCGCACTCGCCGGTGAAGTTGTGCGTTTTCAAAACCGGTTCCGCCGTAACGGCCAGCTGTTGATTCATGAGGTGCAGAAGATTGCGATTCGCGAGACCTTCGGTCAGTCGCTGGCCATCGTCGGCATTGCGGTTGAGATCACTGAACAAGAGATCGCGCGCGGCAACTTCGAGGTGGTCTATCAAGAGCTAAAGCTCGCACTCTCGTTGACGGGCACCGAGATGTGGCAATGGTCTGACCGTGATCCGACGGTACACCGCCTAAGTCAGTCAAGCGCGCACCAAGATCTTGTCATGTCGCGCTGGACGTTTGACGAGGTCCTCGCCGGCGTTCATGGTGATGACCGAGATGCAATGCTCGCGTTCATGCGCGATGCCGCTGGTCGTATCGATAGTGTTCAGGAAATTGAGATTCGTTTGCGTCGTGATCATGCATGGCGTGATTACTTGCTTCGCGCACGCACCGAGGTGGGGCCAGACGGCGAGCGAACGACCATGAGTACGCTGGTCGATATCACTTCGCGTAAACGCGCAGAGGTTGAACTCGCGCAAAGCGAAGCCCGCTTCCGTAGCCTCACTGCGCTCTCCTCGGATTGGTATTGGGAGCAAGATGACGAACTACGCTTCACGCGAATGGTTGCAGAAGGTGCGAAGCGAGAGTTGGTGGTCGACGTGGCGGGCATCCTCGGCAAGACGCGCTGGGAACTACCCACACTGGGTGTGAGTCGAGAGCAGTGGCAAGCCCACCGGGAAGCGCTTACTGCTCGGCGTCCATTCTTTGATTTTGAGTTTGCGCGGCTTGACAACCAAGGCGTTATCCATTGGGTATCCGTCAGCGGCGAACCAATGTTTGATAGTGCTGGGCGGTTTACTGGTTACCGTGGTGTCGGCACTGACATTACCGCCCGTAAACAAGCAGAAGCCAGTCTGCGTATGGAGGAAATGCGCCGCAAGATCTTGTTTGAGCAAGCGCGCGATCCGATCATCATCTTTGGTGATGACCTCATTGTTGAGGAGGCGAACAGGCGCTTTTCGGAGGTTCTCCGTCGACCGCTGCACGAGTTGGTCGGCACCGGTCCTTGGGAGTGGAATGCGCGCTACCGTACACGCGCCGATTACACCGCGCGCTGGCCGAGCGTGCATCACCTGCCGGAGTACTTCGAAGCTACCTGGCTGCGCGCGGACGGCAAAGAGCTACCCATGGAGATCGCGCGTTCGATCGTCGAGATCGATGGCCGCTGGTTGGCGTTCTGCGTGTGCCGCGATATCTCGGACCGACGCCAAGCCGAGGAATCACTCAAGCGTTCGCTTGTTGAGTTGGAGCGCTCGCTCGAGTTGCAGCGTACCGGAGAGCAACTCGCCTCACTAGGACACTGGGAGTTCTTCTTTGATGGACGCCCGACCGTTGGTTCGGATGTTGCCTATGAGATTTTTGGTATTCCGATCGGCAGTGACCTGTCGATTTCAGATGCCATCAATCACTACTTGCCGAGATATCAGTCTGAGGTTCGCGCTCGGGTCGCCGCCTGTATCAATAAAGGGGCGCCGCTGGATTTTGAAGCGGAAGTGGGGTTGTCGGGCATCGAAGAAAAATCACGTTGGGTTCACGTGCGCGGATATCGCGTAGTGGACGAAAACGGCGACCCGGTGTCTGTGCGCGGGGTGGTTCAAGATATCGATGAGTACGTGAAGCTCACGCATCGCATGGCAGAAATGGGTGCGGACATGCGCGCGTTCGGCCGACACGCGCCTGGCTTGGTCTATGTGATGGAGCGCGACGAACAGGGGATATCGCGCATCATCTTTGTGTCCGAATCGGTGAGCGAAGTTTGTGGTGATACGGTCGAGGAATGGTTTAACGATCCGAGTCTCGTCTACAAGCGCATGCTGCCCGAAGATGCCGCGCGCGTGAAAAAAGAAGTTGAGCGCGCCTACATGCGCGGTGAACCGATTTCGGTCGAGTATCGCTATCAGCACCCTGTGAAGGGCTGGCGTTGGATGCATACCGCTACCTCCCCCGCGCCGATTAATGAGAGTAGGACGCGCTGGCATGGCTATACGGAAGACATTACTCTGCGCAAAGAAGATGAAGCCGCGAGGGAAGCATTGCAGCAACGCATCATGGAAATTGATCGGATGGAGTCGCTGGGTACCCTAGCGGGCGGCATCGCACACGACTTCAACAACGTGCTTGGTGTGGTGATGGGCCATCTGGATCTGCTACGCCGTAAACAAGCGGTGGGGCCAACCGGGCAATCACACGTTGAAGCGATACAAGTCGCGGCGGCGCACGCGCGAGACATCGTTGGCAAGATACTCGCCTATAGCCAGCGTCATCCGCTCGCGCTCAAGACTTGCGACATGCGAGATATTGTCGATGCTGCCATCACGCTCTTGTCGATCAACGCGCCAAGCCAGGTGCGCCTTGTTTGGGAGCGACCCGAGCAACCACTATACGTGTCAGCGGATAGCACGGAGTTGGAGCGTGTGCTGCTGAATATGGGCTTGAACTCAATTCACGCCATCGGGGAGCAAGAGGGCGCAATCAAGGTGACCGCGAGTCGTGAAACGCACGAGGCCGCAGCGGAATTCAGCGACCGTCGCGTGGTCATCGCCTTCAGCGATACCGGGTGTGGCATGGACGAGAACACACTGCAGCGCATCTTCGATCCGTTCTTTAGCACCAAGCCGACGGGGATTGGAACGGGTTTGGGGATGTCTGTTGCGCACGGCATTATCAAGGCGCATCAAGGTCGAATCACGGTGGATAGTGAACCTGGGAGGGGCACCACTTTCCGCATCGTCTTGCGCGAAGTGCGTGGTGATCAGATCCGCGCAACGCCGACGGCGTTTGCAACTGCTCGTGACGAGGCGCTGGTGGGTCCTGCGCATGTGATGTACGTCGATGATCAGGTTTGGCTCGTGCCGCTGGTGTCGCAGATGCTTGAGTCACAAGGTTACCGTGTCACAGGATTCAACGACCCGCGCGACGCTTTGCAGGCATTCATGCGCGACCCGAGTAGCTTTGACATCGTCGTGACCGACTACTCGATGCCGGAAATGCCCGGTACTGAAATGGCGCGGATACTGCGAGAAGCGCGTCCGGATATCCCTGTCGCGCTGATCTCCGGCTACGTGTCGAGCGAGGTGGTGGTGCGCGCGCGCGCGGTCGGCGTGCACGACATCATCTCCAAGCCGAACATCGTCGAGGAACTCGCTACCACCGTTCAGCGGATGCTGGGTACGCGTGATGCCACTTCGCCAGCAGCGGCTGTCAGTGGCGAAGCGCCGACCTCAGTAGCTTCTCCGCCAAGTGCTGGTCCAACAATTCACTAGCGAAGCTTAGATATTTGGCGACGCGCGGCGTGACATCCTCGGTGCACGTGAGCGTGGTTCGTTCTTGGGCATTGGATCGCACTCGATGTCGTCGAAATCTGGGGACACATCATCATCGCCCATCAGGTCTGCCGAATCACACTCGTTGGCATACTCTGAATCGATGCCGCTGAAGCGGTTGAAGCTCGCAACAAAGTGGCTGTAGTTCATGCGGTCACCTGTGCGGAGGCCAGGCGGAAGACGCCCACGGTCTCGTTGAGTTTGCTGGCTTGTTCGCGCAGACTCGCCGCCGCCGCTGCGCTTTGCTCGACTAATGCGGCGTTCTGCTGGGTGGTCTCATCGAGCGAAGATACGGCGCGATTGACGAGCTCAATGCCGCTTGCTTGTTCGACAGTCGCGGAAGTGATCTCGTCGATCAGGTCGTTCACGCGCTTTACTTGCGAGACGATTTCGTCCATCGTCGACCCTGCGGCCCCGACCTGTTCGCTGCCCTCGTTGACGCGTGACACACTCACCGAGATGAGTTCCTTGATCTCGCGGGCCGCTTCGGAGCTGCGTTGTGCTAACGCGCGCACTTCACCGGCGACAACGGCAAAGCCACGGCCTTGTTCGCCTGCGCGTGCGGCCTCGACTGCAGCGTTGAGCGCCAGAATGTTGGTTTGAAACGCAATGCCATCAATGACGTTGGTGATCTCAGCTATCTTCTTGGAAGAAGCTTGGATTTCGCCCATCGTGTACACGACCTGATTCACGGCATCGCCGCCGCGGGTGGCAACGGCCGTTGCGGAGGCAGCGAGCGCCGCGGCTTGCTTGGCATTGTCCGCACTGTGTTGTACGGTTGCGGTCAGTTGCTCAACAGAAGATGCTGTCTGTTGCAGCGAACCCGCCTGATTCTCGGTACGCGATGAAAGATCGGCATTACCCTGCGCGATTTCGGCAGAAGCCGTAGATACACTTTCCGATGTCGCGTAAATGTTGTGGATGATGCCGGACATCTGTTGGCGCATTTGTTCGAGCGCGCCGACCAGTTTGGCGAGCTCATCGTTACCGCTGTCGTGAATTTTGCTAGTCAGGTCGTTGTTCGCTAGACGCACTGTCGCACTCGCGGCCGCGTCGATGCGACGTGAGAGGTTGCGTGCGATCGCGAACGCAGCAAATAGCGCCGCGCCGAATGCAAGTAGCGCGCTCACGAGGATCGTGACCTGCGCCGTCTTGGCTGCCGTCGTGGTGGCGGAGACGGAATCATTCGTAAGGTTTGTCGCGGCTTTGGCAAGTGCCTGGCCAGCCTCGATCGTCTTGGCGAATTGATCGTCAGCAGCCATCATTGCAGCTACGCCCGTATTGGGGTCGAACGATCCCATTTCTAGCGCGGAGCGAACTTTGGTTGCGTACGATTTCAGTTGACCCTGTACATCACTTCCCAGCTGCGCGGGGATCTCGGGGAGGCGCTTTGGGACTTCCGCAAACAGTTCTTCTGCTTTGGCAATGCGCGCATCGATTTGCGCGCGTTCAGCCTTCGTCTTGCCGTCATCAAGAGCGGATTGCAATGCGATGAGCTTGAAAGCATCAGCGCGTGCGGTAGCAAGTTGGAATCGCGCCTCATTGGCAACCCGGCGACCTTCGAGATACTTACCGCTCAGACTCGTCAGCGCGGCCTCTTGCTGGTGAATCGCCCAGAAGCCTACGCCGGCGGCCACGCTCGAGAATGCAATCGCGACCGCTGGTGCGAGAAAAATTTTGTTGCGGATACCCATTTCAACCTCCCCTGTCAGAACGTTGCGACGCCGCGATTGCTGTCGCGACGTGCTTATTTGTAGACGCCGCCGCAGACGATGGTTTCGTTGAGCTTCTCGCAGTACATTTGCTTGGGTTCAATCTTCTTGGTGACGGCGTTGGTGAACTTGTAGTCTTGCCAGAAGGTACCCTTGACCTTCGCGAGATCGACGCGCTCTTTGATGAAGGGCTTTCCGTCGATTTCCTTCATGTCGATGAGGTCGCGGCCTACTTGCTTTTCGTTTGCGCCGTGGGCTAGGCATTTGCCATCGAGGCTATAGACCACGAGATACAAGTCACGGTCCTGGAATTGGCCCTTCTTGTCGGTGATCGCGGCATAGCCTGTTTCAACGCCGTTTGCCTTGATAAACGTGATGCCCTTCTTGACCATCGCGACGGCTTGATCCTTGGTTGGGTTATCGCTTGCTGTTGCGCGGCTGCCGTGCATGGCAACGCCGAGGGCGATGATGGAAGCGAAAGCGACTTTCATGAGTTGCTGTTGGCGCATGGTGAACCTCCGTAAAGTGAAATGGACACTGAACACCACGCGCCAAAATGGCTTACCGGCCTCAGGGAATAGGCTGCATTCTTCGCCTGTCGTACTCGATTCGATGCGCGAAAAACCGCCGTAAATGCCGTCTAGTTCGTCGCGTTGAGGGCGGTCGCGTTTCTTTAAGGCGAAAAAAAACGGCGCCCCGTGAGGCGCCGTTTCTGACTGGAGTGCAGTGTCGGCTGACGCCTACGCTGCGCGCTTTAGCGTTGGCCTTGAAGCGCTGCGATGCGCGTTTCAATAGGCGGATGCGTCGACAGCAACGCCATGATGCCGGCTTTGTCTGAGATGCCAGAAGCTGCCATCGACTGCGGCAGTGCTCCCGGGGTCAACCCGCCCAAGCGACGCAGCGCTGAGATCATCGAGCTTGGCTGTCCCATCAGTTGCGCGGCACCTGCATCGGCGCGGAACTCGCGTTGGCGCGAGAAGTACGCGACGATGAACGAAGCCAGCACGCCAAAAATCAGCTGGCAAGCGATGTCGGTCACGTAATAGCCGATGCCAGGCGAGTCGCTATTGTTGCGCAACACGACGCGGTCCACAAAGTAACCGACAATCTTTGACAAGAACACCACGAAGGTGTTGACCACGCCTTGAATCAGCGTGAGCGTGACCATGTCGCCGTTGGCAATGTGCGCAACTTCGTGCGCAAGCACGGCTTCGACTTCTTCTTTCGTCATCGATTGCAGCAAGCCGGTCGAAACCGCCACGAGCGCGGAATTCTTGAAGGCACCGGTGGCGAACGCATTCGGCTCGCCTTCGTACACAGCGACTTCTGGCATGCCGATGTTGGCTTTGTTGGCAAGTCGCTGAACGGTCGCAACGAGCCAGCGCTCGGTTTCGTTCTGCGGCGTATCGATCACTTGCGCCCTGGTAGACCACTTGGCCATCGGCTTGGAGATGAGTAGCGAAATAAACGAGCCGGTGAAACCAACGATTGCCGAGAATGCCAGCAGCATCGGCAGGTTGAGGCCGTTGGCGGTCAAGAACTTGTTGACGCCGAGGACGCTCGTAACAATGCCCAGCACCAGCATGATGGCGATGTTAGTTACGAGAAAGAGAAAAACACGTTTCATAAATCCGACTCCGAAGAGTGTGGTTAAAAAGGTCGAGCCGCATTCTATCTAAAGCAGGGTGAGACCGAATCACAGCCATTTGGGGGAAAACCCCCAATTTTCAAGGGCTTGCTTGCTATCAGGGTCCCAATTGCAGTGGCAACTCACCCGGTTAGGTGGTTCGACGGGCAAAAGGTTCGCTGTGCGGGCGGGCCCGCGAATCAGCGCCTCGCGCGGAGGGTAAGTCGCTGCCGGTTGCAAAAGTCTAGGATTGGCGAGCTGTTTCAGGCATTTTTGCTCCAAGGTGCCCGTGTTTATTGGGGTTTGTTGTTGTGTTTCAGGACGTTGTTCTGCAGTCGGGAAACTGGTGGTAGGTAGTTTAGGGCTGAGTGGGGGCGCTGTTCGTTGTAGTACTTCAGCCATGCTTTTAGACCCTTCTTGCGTTCTGCACTTGTCTGGTACCGGTTTGGCCGTATCCACTCTCGCAAACAAGTCTGGATGAAGCGTTCGGCCTTGCCGTTGGTTTGCGGTCGATGCGGACGGGTGTAGCGCTGTTTGATGTCGAGGTCGCGACAAGCTGCTGAGAAGTCCTTGGACCAGTAGGCGGAGCCGTTGTCGGTGAGTAATCCTCTGATGCGTACCCCTTTGCGCTGGAAGTAGGTGACAGCAGCGTTGAGGAAGGCGATGGCGCTGAACTTAGTTTCGTCGGGCAGCACCTGTACGAAAGCGACCCGGCTGTGGTCATCGATCGCCACATGCATGACTTCATAGCCGCTGCCGCGTCCGCCCAGTCCCGGCACCTTCTTGGTATCCATATGCAGCAAGTCGCCTGCGGTGCCGTGTTCATAGCGTTGAACGGGTCCTGGGAGCGGGCCTAGGTGAGTAATCCCCATGGCGCGACAAAATCGCCAGACACTGCTGAGGCTGATCTCAAGCGACCAAGCAATACGCCTCATTGTCCAATGGCACCAGCGGCGCAGCCTTCTGACCCAACGCCAGACGCGGGCGCTGTAGGCATTGGGACTGCGATGCGGGCGGCTACTGCGGTCATGCAATTCAGATACGCCGCCACCGCTAAAGCGCCTGCGCCACTTAACGGCCGTCCTTTGGCTTACCCCAGCCGCCGAAGCCACCGCCTTGACGCCCACAAAGCCGCTCTGCAACACAATCTGGTTGCGCCCATGGACGGTTAATCTGGCATTCTTATGAATGTTCATCTGGTCGACCCTCGTAGTCTCTGTTGTCTGGAAACACCAGTTTCTACGATCCGATCAGATGAACAACCTGTTGGAACACAACAGTTTGTTGCGGGCTGCATCGCCCGTGATCGTCGAACCAGAACGCGGGCTTAAGCTCAAGTCGCTGTTCTTGTGTGACATGCGCGTTCGTTTGACCTGAGACGTTGTCTCATTGCGACACATTCGTTAGGATTCGACTGCGCACTATTGGCGCGGCTGCCGAATCCGATTTGCGGTTCGGCGTTGCGCTGGGCAATGCGCCCGGGGGGCGGCTCGATGGATTCACGACCTAAGCACGCCCGGCATTCCGTTCGCGACAATTACTTACCCTTTGAACCTGTCGTCGACCTAGGGAAAAGCCTAGGCCGCTAGGAGTCTTTTTGGAATCTTCATTGCCCTCAGGTCGCGTAACCTCGCCGACACGCAGCGTTCGCGCGGTACCTCCGAGCTGGACAGAAGATCCAATGCGCAACATCCTGGCGGGGGCAACCGCTGCGGTTGTCTCATTGCCTCTTTCCATCGGTTTGGGCGCGCTCGCCATGGCCCCGCTCGGCCCAGAGTACATTGGCTGGGGCGTGATGGCGGGATTGCACGCGGCCGCCTTCATGAGTCTTGTTGCCGTCTTGGCGGGTGCGCGCGGCGTAGCGATTTACGCGCCGCGCGGGCTC
>JAJTHU010000360.1 GCA_021300055.1 Nitrosomonadaceae bacterium
CCGGTGATATGGGCGTAGCGGTTGTGCCCTGCCAGTATCGCCAGCAGCCATGTGCCCAAGATATCCTGTTTGCTGGGTGCATTGGGGCTTGTGTAGCTCAATGGGCAGCTATCGACCCAGGAGCTGTACACACCCGTGGTGACCAAGAACTCGGAGAAGAAGGTCAACTGTGCATTCGGCGTGGCGCTGGCGCCATGGTCCCACTTCACATGAATTCGCCCGCCCGGCGTATCCACCACCATGGCCTCCAGTGCCTGCGTTTGGATAGCAAGTTCACGCCTTTTTGCTTCACCGATTTGGTGACTCCAATAAATCCATTGAAACTGGCGTCCAGTCTAGCTTGCAGCCGGTTTACGCAATGTCAACTGCCGGAAATAGGATAACCCAACATTGCGACAATGTGGGCAAGCAGTAGGTTGGAGCGTTCCTTCTGCCTGAACCGTGTAAAAGTCACCTGAGTCTTTGACTGACAACACGCGCAGATGTGGGAGGTGCAGGATGTCGGAGGAGCGGAGGTTGCTCAAAGTCTCACCTGTCGAGGTTTAATTCCACACAATATTCCGGATTGCGGAAGCATTGGATCTCGACAGATTCAACAGTCAATTCCGGATTTCAGTACGACAATCGCCTGCCGCAATTGCTGATTCAACGCTAAATTCCGGATACCCTTTTTTATTGCGGACCCCGTATATGTTCCTACGGCAGATTACTTGATCAACAACACCGGCGTGTCGGAAACCGCAACGGTGCGCGTAGCGACGGAACCCATCACCAAATTGCCCAACGCGCTGCGACCGTGCGTGCCCATCACAATCATGTGTTGTCCTTTGCCGGCTTTGGCGATTTCGTCTCCAGGGTTGCCGATAAGTTTCAACTCTGATGCATTGCGTCCAGCTGCCTTGACGCGCGCGCGCGCGGGCGCCAACTGCGCCTCGGCTTCTTCGGAATAGTAGGCGTCCAAGATTTCCTTGCCGACCCATTGCTTGGCGCGCCCTGACGGAACGGGCAAATGCACGTTCACGAGCGTGATTTCCGGCTTGGCGCCAAACACCTCGTGATGGGTCAACACATAATCCACGGCGCGTATGCTTGAGGGAGAACCATCAATGGCGATTACAACTTTCATGCTGACACTCCTCGTTATCTTCGGTTAGCAGTTTGATTGGGAGAATCTGTCGCAGGTCTCGGCAGTGGTGGGGCACCCGAGATGTGCCCATTCTGGGCAAACGCGACCGGTGTCCTCGGAGGTCATGCCAACCCCACCCAACAACAACATACTAGCAAGCCTGCGGGGTAACGAATTGATCTGCCGCAAACCCTGTTTGTGGACTCAAGAACTAAGCTTGAGTTCCACGCGGACCACGTCATGCCCATCCTTCGGTGGCACGAGCGTGCTGAAACCGAGATGGCTGGCCAGCGTCAGCATGGCTCGATTGCCCCGCAAAACAGTGCCTTCCATGCGCGCGTAACCGGCATCCCGGGCGCAAGCAATTAGGTTTTGCAGCAATTGGGCACCCAACCCCTTTCCTTGCCAGGTGTCGCCGATGGCGATGGCAAACTCGACGCTACTGCCATCAACATTTGGGTAGTAGCGCGCGACGCCGACGATGTGTGCGTCGTCCGGCGTCAGCGCAATCAACGCCATTTCGCGGTCGTAGTCGAGTTGCGTGAACCGCGCGAGCATGTCGTCCGATAGCGCATGCATCGGCTGCATAAATCGATAGTAACGGGAGGTGTCGGATAGCCCAGCAACGAACTCGCGTTCGCGCACAACATCGTCTGGCCGAATCGCGCGCATGTGCACGGGTGTGCCGTCCTTTAGACGCAAGACGCGCTCCAGTTCCACCGGATACGGAAAGATTGACATGTGTTGATAGCGGGTATCGGTCACGGGTGACGTCGCATCGATCACCACCCGCGCATCAACAACGGCGATGCCTTTGGGGTGTGCCAACACTGGATTGAGATCGAGTTCGCGCACCCAAGGCAGTACCGCCGCGATGGTTGCCACTCGCACCAGCAATTGCTGCAACGCTTGGGCATCCACCGCAGGCACATTGCGATAGGCCTTTAGGATGCGCGAGATGTGCGTGCGCTTCACCATGTCAGCTGCCAACGCTAAGTTAAGCGGCGGCAACGAGAGCGCAGTGTCACGCACTTGCTCGACTGACACACCGCCTGCGCCAAATGCAATCACTGGCCCGAACGTGACATCGCGCGAAATGCCGATGAGCAGTTCACGCGCGTGATCAAACTTCAGCATCGGCTGCACATTGATGCCTTGAATGCGCGCGGTTGGCGCGGCATCTTGCGCTGCTCGCAACATTTCTGCGTACTCGACACGCACCTGCCGCTCGTTGATGAGGTTAAGGCGCACGCCGCCTGCGTCGGACTTGTGCGTGATGTCGGGTGAAACTAGCTTGAGGACAACAGGAAAACCGATCTCCGCCGCTAAGGACGCCGCCTCGTCAGCGCTGCCTGCGAGACGCCCCACGGACACGGGCACCTCAAACGCCTCGAGCAATTGCTTAGCCTCGATTTCGGTTAGCAGCGTTCGCTGCTGCGCAAGCACGGCATCACGAATGCGCTTTGCCTTACCAATGGCTTGCGCGAGTTCATGAAAGCTCATGGTCTCTGCAGCAGAGGAGGCTTGCAACAGCATTTGCTGGTGGCGGCGGAAATGTGCGAGATATGCGAAGGCGTCGACTGCGTTCTCGGGCGTCAAGAAGTTTGGAACGCCTGCTTCTTCGAAGAGTCGGCGCGCGCCGATGATCGACGCCCCTCCGAGCCATGCCGTGAACACAGGCTTCCCACCTGCTTCGAGCGTTTCGCGCGCTAGCGGAATCACCGCTCGTGCTGCATCGTCAGCGGATGTGATGGCTTGTGGGCAATACATGGCGAGCACTGCGTCGACCTGCTGATCGGCCAGCACGATACGCAAAGCATCAGTGAAGCGCTCTGCGGTCGCGTCACCGATGAGGTCGACGGGGTTGCCGTGCGACCAATGCGTCGGCAACACCTCGTCGAGCGCCTTCAACGTGGCTGCTTCAAGCGTTGCCAGCTTCAGCCCCGCTGCGCCTGCCTCGTCCGCTGCAACCACTCCGGGTCCGCCGCCGTTGGTGATGATGGCGAGCCGCTCGCCCTTCAAGCTGCGTGCAATGCGTGGATCGGCCAGGAGGCGCGCCGCTGCGAATAGTTGCAGTGATGACTGCACGCGGACCGCTCCCGCGCGAGCGAGTGCTGCATCCCACACCTCATCACTCCCCGCGAGTGCGCCTGTGTGACTCGTTACCGCACTCGCGCCACCCGCGTTGCGGCCGGCCTTTAGTACAACGACGGGTTTCACGCGGGCCGCAGAACGCAATGCTGACATAAAGCGCTTTGCATCGCGCACACCCTCCACGTAAAGCAGGATGCTGCGCGTTTCGGGATCCTCGACGAGGTAATCGAGCAACTCACCAAAATCTAAATCGAGCGCACCACCGAGGGAGATCACACTCGAGAAGCCGATCTCGGTCGTTGCCGCCCAATCGAGGATCGCGGTGCAGACGGCGCCCGATTGCGCCACAAGTGCCAGTGCGCCGGGCTTCGCGCCAACGTTGGCGAAAGTCGCATTGAGCCCAATGCTTGGGCGGAGGATGCCTAAGCAGTTAGGCCCGAGCATGCGCATTCCGTACTTGCGGATTTCTTCCGTCACTTGTTGGGCGCGTTGCTTGCCCTCGTTGCCAATCTCGCCGAATCCCGCTGAAAGCACCACCGCCGCACGCGTACCGCGCGCCCCCGCGTCGTGCAGCACGTCCGCCACGGTGTGAGCCGGTGTGGTGACAATCAGGAGATCGGGCGTTTCAGGCAGATCATCAAGGTTGCGGTAGGCGGTAAAACCGAGGACCGACTTGTACTTTGGATTGACCGGATAGACCGTGCCGTGGAATTCGGCGCGGAGCACGTTCTCGAACACAAACCGACCCAAGGCGCCGGGTCGCTCAGACGCGCCAACCACCGCGATGGAGCGCGGCGTGAACAATGGCCAGAGATAGTGTGCGCTTTGCATATTGCGCGCTGATTGCGCCCCGGGGTGATGGTTGTCTGCGGTAGAGAGGTCGTTTGCTCTGACCGATATAATTGAGCGCTATTGTGACAACAAGTTGCTCGTGCGACGCAGGTTTTTTGGGTGCGGTTTGCCTAAGTATGGGTATCGGTGTTGCGCGTAGCGAGTTGTAGGGGCCGTTAGCTCAGGGGAGGAGGCCCGCGGCTCCAAACACACCTGCGTGTGTTTGGACGGAGCCGAGCAGAGGACGTTTTGTCGTTCGTTGTACGGGGGGCCGTTAGCTCAGGGGTTAGAGCAGAGGACTCATAATCCTTTGGTCGTTGGTTCAAATCCAACACGGCCTACCAAAATCAAGCACTTAGCAGTGGTCCATCGAAGTGCTTTCTAAAACCCAGCGTTTTTTCTAAAACCAGAACTGCTTTGCTGAAGTTGAAGCAAGAGCAGTGCGTAGAAACCGCATATGCCAGTGCTTCCTAAATCAAAGTTCCTGCAGCTGTTTGAGCGCGACAAAGGTCGTTGCGTTTACTGTGGCATGGACCTGAAGGCGGACGCGGATCACTTCATGATGGCAACCGAAGACCATCTGGTTCCAGTCTCGGTCAAGGGCAAGTCGCGGGACTTAGGCAATCTC
>JAJTHU010000192.1 GCA_021300055.1 Nitrosomonadaceae bacterium
ACATTTGTTGGCGGAGCGGCTTGCAAAGAGAATCCGGTCAGCGAGCGGCTAGGCGTCCCGCCGACAGAAGAGAAGCCGGAGCCGACGATGACCCCAGTGCTGCCGATCGCTGCGACGGCCCCACCGAAGGCCCAGCGAGTATCACCAAAGTTTGTTGCCCAAGACGTGTCACGATTACCATTGGGCAAAAGTCGCCACGTCCACCAACCAAATAGTCGGCGATCGGAATCTATTTGTGGGAGGTTCGAGACGTAAACTTGGTTGCCAGCAACAGCAACGTTAAACGGGGTGCCTTGGGCAGTCGAAAACGCATTGGCATAGCCAGCGTCGATTGCCCCGGAGAGCAGATCAAATTTCGCGATTCGCGTTGAAACGCCCGCAATTGAGGTGAATGCTCCGACGAGGTACAACGTATCGCCGACGAGCGCCGCGCTGCTCGTCGTACCGTTGGGATTGGGATCCCACGCCGCATCAATTACGCCGGTCGCCGCGTTGATTTTGGCCGCCAACCTTGGATTAGCGCCCACCGTGAAGCGCAGACTGCCGCTCGTAGTCGCACCAAGCGCGACGTAGACATTCCCGCCGTGAAGCGCAATTGCTCTTCCGCAAGTGAGGCCTATTGCACTGCCCGTCATCGCCGGAGACCAGCTTGTATCGAGCGCAGCAGTCGACGCATCGAACTTGGCAATACAGGGACGCGAGGCACCGCCAACGAATGCGAATCCCCCCATCATAAAGACGTTGGATGAGTCGCCGACAAACGAGCGCACAGTACCATTCAAGGTAGGTGGGGACCATGCCTCCAGCGCACCGTTGAGGTCGAACCGAGCGACCCCTTGACGAGCCGAGCCATCGGCCGTCCATTGGAAGCTGCCTCCAACGTACACCTTGCCACCAACAATCCCTAGACCATTGACGAGTCCGCGTACCCCGCCGGTGGCCAAACTAAACGTGTTGTCGAGCGTTCCGTCCGTGTTCAATCGAAGCACGTTGTGCACGGCGTTGCCGTTCGCCTCAACAAACGAGCCCCCAGCAATGACCTTTCCGTCGGGCTGAGTGGCCATCGCGCTCACGTAGCCAGGACGTAGCACACTCGCACTAAAGGAGGGATCCACGCTCAGCGAACTTGGAACAAGTCTTGCAATTCCGAGCACCCGCTCCGCACCGATGTACGAGATCTCACCGCCGACGTACACAGCACCGTTTCCATCTGTCGCGAGCCCATTGAAGCTGATCTGGTTCCCCCCGGACACCAATCCACTGGCAGCAAGTTGCGCGCCCGTGACTCCGTTGTATTTGTTGACGGTGACCACGATACGGTCATTGTCTAGGCCCCCGCGGAGCGTGTAAACGTCACCAGCAGCATCGAGGACCACCCCAAGTTGTCCCAGAAACTGCTCGGCGGGCAACTGCGTCCATGCCGCCGGTATCGCGCCAGAAGCGCCGCTTAGTTTCACTAGCGTACGTGTTGCAGCCCAAGAGGTCGCGCCTGTCAGTAAGGGCGCATTCACGCCAATAAACTGTCCACCAATGTACACGTCACCGGCGGCATTGACAGCACTATTCAAGTACCGCATGTCAATGGCAGCCAAGGGCGGATTCCAGCTTTCATCTCGTGCACCAAAGAAAGAATCGTACTTGTAGACACGAATGTTTTGGTTCGCCGCGACCGTGGTCAATGTGGCCCCGATGTAAACCGCACCACCCACGGTTGGTTGCACAGCTACCCAGTTCGGTGTCGCGCCAACCGGGAACGGCTCCATGACCCAATTGGGGTCGACGCCGCCCGTGTCTGCACGAAGCTTCAACACTTGGATCACTGTGGCTTGGGTCGAAGCCACCCCGCCAGCGCCAAGCGCGCCCAGAACATACACGTTTCCTGAGACATCAACCGCCATGTCGGACAGCGAATAACTTGGAGCGACGCCATTCAAGGCGAGATTCGGGTTCCAAGAGGCATCAACCGCGCCGCTACTGATGGAAATACGTGCGAGTCCGCTGCGCGAAACGCCTCCGATCGACGTGTAGCTTCCGAACACGTAGATGAAGCCGGCAGCTACACGCACAAGACGGACTTCCCCATTTGTTTCGATGGTGAATCCACCGTCGAGAGCGCCGTTGGTAAGCAGTCGCGCGAGGTGCTGACGGCCTTGTCCGCTGATTGTTTCGAACACACCACCAATCACCACTTTGCCATCAGGTTGGACCCCAACTGAGTTCACTGTTCCACCAGCGCGCAACGTCAGAGACGGTTGATTCGACGGGAGGAGTTGTGGCAGCGATGGCAAGAAGCTGGCAACGACTTCGGTTCGACCAGTCACGGAGACGGTACACGTACCTGTTCCACTGCAACCGCCACCAGTCCAACCAGAGAATACTGATCCTGCGTCAGCTGTTGCCGTCAGTTGGACCGATGCCCCCGACAATGGGGATAAGTTTGAGAACGTGCGAGTCGTAAAGCTGGGGGAGGCGCTGGAGACCGCCCCCGTGCCTGCGCCGGCAACGCGCACGGTAAGGTTCGCCACTGCAGGTGCGAAGGTTGCAGTGACAGCGCGCGGTGCGTCCAATACAACACGACATTCGCCGGCCCCAGTGCATTCACCCGACCAACCGGAGAATCCGAGCGTCGTTGACGCGCCTGAAAGCTTGACAATCGCATTCGTGGGCAACACTCGATTACAGGTGGGTGCGGCGCAAGAGAACGAATTAGCAACCCCGTTGAGCGATCCGACGACTGAACCACCGCCGGCCACGTTGATCGTTAGGGTTGTCGTCGATGACAGATTGAATGCGGCAACCCCGACGCGCTCGACAGAACGCGACTTCACGAACCCTCCTGCGATTCCAAGCGTATCGT
>JAJTHU010000353.1 GCA_021300055.1 Nitrosomonadaceae bacterium
CGCACTTGCAAGAGATGTTCGGTGCCGAGGTCTCGCCGACGTTGATTTCAGCCATCACCGATACGGTAGCCGATGAAGTCCGCGCCTGGCAAGCGCGACCGCTGGATCGGCTCTATCCGATCTTGTATCTGGATTGTTTGAAAAAACCTACTCAACGCATCAAGCCTTGCCGCTTAGTCGGGGTTGGCGAATGCTTTGAGTCCAACCTTCCAGACTCCATTGACCCTATACAAAATGAAGTAATCAAAGTAGACCGCTGTCGTCCCAATCTCGTTCCTGACTCGCGCGACACCTGCTGGACCGGAGACATTAACCCACTCAATTGTTCGCTTGACGTTGTTGATGTAACTGGGCGGCTGGCCCTTGAAGTTTTTGGTCGCAAACTCTTCGCCGCTCATGGAAATCAGCGTTCCTTTGCTTACGCCCTCGAAACGACCGCTCGGCCAAAAAACATCTCGCACATTTTCAGCCTTGCCGGAGTCGGCTGCCCGGAAATACTCTTCGACAGCTTGCCTAGCACCCAACTGATCTACTGGAGACGTTGGGAGGGAGTGGCTGCCCGGTGCATCGCTTAAATTGGCCGTCTGCATTCCCTTAGCCAAGAAAGGTTGACGCTCGAACAAGGTCTTTGTCTCCACGACCCGCCCCAACTGCTTCATCCCAGCGCCGTTTACGCGTCTCTCTTTGTGCGCCGCCTTAATCGCCGCCCAGCGCTGCTCAATGCCGGCGAAGCCGCGCTCGTCGTTGTAGGTGACCATGACCAATGCGTTCCACGCTCCATCGTCGCTACCAGTGTCCAACCACTCATAGCTGACAAACAGTCCTTGGCGAACTGCTTCAGCGTCCATAGCAAACCAATTGGCGCGCACATAGCGCTCAAGTTGGTCTAACTTACCTGGCTCAGACTTAAGGTAGGTCATGGTTACAACTCTCGCTTGGGTCGGAGAAGCCAAGCCAGTGACTGGAATAGAAAGAGTCAAGAGAGTCATTGCGATGCTCATGAATGACTTCAAAAGGTATCGAGATAGGAAGCTCATAAAATTGACTTAAAGACATCCGCAAAGAGGTGAAAGGACTCGCTACGCGTTGCGCTATTCTGAACAGCGCCGTGAGCGAATGAAAGCAAAAAGTTTCGATGCTGACCGTCAAAAATTTTGATCATGACCAACACTCCAAAGTTTTCTCTTGAAGCGTTAACAGTATTGGAAGCGGTCGCTCGCCACTCGTCCTTCGCTAAAGCAGCTTCTGAACTCCATAAAGTGCCTTCGGCCATCAGCTACAGCGTGGCTCAGCTTGAGGCGAGCCTTGGATTTCAGTTGTTTGATCGAACCGGGCGAGTCATCAAGCTAACCCCTATGGGGGCGGATTTTCTTATTGAGGCTAGGCGCCTTCTGCGTAGCGTGACCGACATGGAGCAACGACTTGCACAGCTCTGCGCAGGTTGGGAGGCGGAACTGCGTATCGCTGTCGATACCGTTTTTGGGGTGCAGAGTTTGTATTCACTACTTCCGGCATTCGATGCGTTGTGTTCAGGCACTCGACTGCAATTGCGAGAGGAAGCTTTTGGTGGGTGTTGGGACGCACTGGAAGCCGATCGTGCTGACATCGTCATTGCCGGCCTAGGTGCGGGGGGCGTTCCGCCCGGCGGCGGGTATTCGGTATGTCCTCTTGGCGCAATAGCGTTTGACTATGTTGTCGCGCCAGTTCATCCCCTCGCTGCACTCGCAGAGCAGGTGGGGCGCCCGCTGACTGACGCGGAAGTACGACTGCATCGCGCGGTGAGCGTTGCCGACAGCTCAAGGTATCGTCCGCCGCGCACCATTGGGATACTCTCCGGACAAAATACTCTCACAGTCAGCACCATGGACGACAAGCTGGCCGCCCAATTGCAGGGCTTTGGCGCCGGATTCATGCCACGCCACTTGGCTCAACCGGAAATGAAGCGTGGAGGCTTGGTTCGTTTAGATGTCGAACAACCACGTCCGGAGGCGGTGTTTTGTTTGGCTTGGCGACGGGACACGCTTGGCAAATCAGGGCACTGGTGGGTAGAGCAGTTCGAAACACGTACTGAAGCAGCGAGCGCTTTCTTTGCGTTGTTCGACCGCCCCGCGTGAACTCACGAGCAAGTGTCCTACCGCAGCGTGACAAACTACTCGGTGGGCAAAAACAAATCGGTGACTGTCGCATGCCTCATGCGAAGTTTCTCACTCCCGCTACGAAGAGCGGAAACAGCGGCGCGGGGACTTTCTCGAGCCGCAGTCACTGATCGAGAGGTGGTGAGTTGAGCGGCCCAATCTGCTTGACAGATTGGTTACCCCAAACCCGTCGCCGGGTGCGGCCAGAACCGATCAGTGGAGGCGCGTGGCCGATCCACAGCACTTCTTGAACTTCTTCCCGCTTCCGCAAGGGCACGTTTCGTTGCGTCCCACATTGGTACGCATGTGTTTGAACATTTCTCGTTCACGAATGGTCTCGCGAAATGGCAGCCAGAACTGGTGGATGCTCAACAAGCTTTGTTCAATCCGCCGAGTCAGTTGCTCGCGCTGTTCCGGGGTTTCGGTTAGTTCATCTTGTTCGGGAGAAAATTCTTCTTCCCCGAGGAGGCCAATTGGCCTGTAAAACTCCCGGCCTTTTTCGCTGTCGAAAAGAGGCTTCCAAGAGGCGTGGTCTAGCGCTATGCCTTGAACAAATCCGTACGCCCATGCTTCGGCATCCTCAAAGTCACCGTTCGGGGATTTGAAGGTAGTCCAGATAGGTGCCGCGAACGGCGGCTCCTGCTTAAAGCCAAACACGATGCTGTTGTAATGCCGCATGACTAAGCTCAAAACATGTTGAAGCTGGTCGAAGCTTTCCGCAGCGGGCATGATGGATTCCTCCTCCCCCCAGACTCTGGGGAGCCATTGCTTAGGCATGATGGTTTGCGGCCCAATGACGATGGCATGCAAGTAACCATCAAGGATATCCAGCGTCATACATTCGTCGTTATCGACCCCGTACAGAAAGAACTCATCAAGCTCTTGCAATTCATCATCGGAAAGCGGTTCCGACATCCCCTGCATTTCTTGCACCCCGAGTCGGTGCAGAGAAGCAGCGGTCTGAGGCAACGGTTCCTCTTCCGCTTGGGTTTTGTGGTTGAAGTCGGTAACGAAGCTCTCGATTCCCTCGGACTCAATGGCTATGAGTGCTTCGTCCAGCGCCTCCCGATCTGTTTCGAAAAGGCGCTCCCAAACAGTGGAAGTTCCAAGTTCATCGATCACCTCAAGGCTCCACTGGCTGGCCGCGCCCCGGTAAATCTGAATGGTTACTCGGTAGCCGTCCGAAATGTAATCCTGCTCTAGTGGCGAATGGATGATGTCAATATGCTCTGTCATGGCGAGGTGGGGCTTATCCGCCCGGGAACTCAATGTATTTGCGCATGGCATCTCTCAATCGTGCGGTCACCTAGATCGCGCGGCAAATCTACTGATTGCAGGCTCTGTTACGACAATTCTTGCAGCAGGAATGATGCCAATCAAGCGACGCAGGTTCCTGGTAAGTACAGATCGGGGATGGTACACCCCAACTCGATAAACAACTAATTTCATGCCAGAAAGGCCTGATTCAGCGCGGACATGAGCAGCCGGGCTGCGGAGCAGGAACTAGGACGCGGGCCAAGGTGTTTTGGCAGGGATGGGCAAGGCCGTCTTTCTCGATCGAGTGTGGCTGGTTTGCTGGGCCTCTGGCGTCATAACCGGGTCGGAGTTACCGCATGTCGGTGACCGCCGTTGACAATAAGTACGTTTTAACGTACGCTTGCGACAAATAGGAGAGCTTTATGGTCACCCCCATCACCGCTAGCGAAGCACGCGCCGATCTTTATCGACTAATCGACCAAACTTCTGAGTCGCATCAGCCCATCTTGATCTCGGGTAAGCGCAGTAGCGCTGTCTTGGTCTCAGCAGAGGATTGGCAATCTATTCAGGAAACGCTTTATCTTCTGTCGGTACCTTGCATGCGGGAGTCCATCAAAAAAGGGATGGCTGAACCTTTAGGCAAAAGCGCAAGGAAGGTGGTTTGGTGAAATGGACCGTCGTATACGCCAAACACGCCCTCAAGGATGCAAAGAAGCTCACAGCGGCTGGGCTCAAGGACAAAGCGCAGGCACTTCTTGAAGTCTTAGAAGCAGATCCGTTTCAAAACCTACCAGCCTACGAGAAGTTCGTCGGCGATCTTGACGGTGCTTACTCCCGCCGCATCAACATCCAGCACCGGCTCGTCTACGAAGTATTTAAACGGGAACGAATCGTTCGCGTGCTACGCATGTGGTCACATTACGAATAAACCAGCCGCCCAACGATCCTCATGAAGTGTTGCTCATGCGATATAGCCCGAGCCAATCGCTACACCAATGCTGTGTTGAAACGGGAAGATTGAATCGCCCTCGGGTCTGCTAAGCCGAAGAGTATCGTTCTTAAGTATTTTCTCGACAGCCCCGGCAAGGAGCCGGACAGCACGCTACTTGCTGAATCTCTCGGCAAGACTCGCGTCATTCTGCAAGCGACGCTAAATCGCGATCCGCCAACCAGCAAATTGCTGGACGAGCGATTCTTTTTTCGCGGCTCAATTGGAAAGATCAAACCCGCCTTATCTGGCGATGAGGGCTGGCTTCCACAGAAACGATTCGCCAATTTGTCGCCGAAGGTTTGCTTTGCCGACGTAGTCCAGCCGGAGCGAGTGCCGATGCTGGAAGTGTTTCTTCGTCAGCCCGTTGAAAGTCTGTACGCATGCGCGCTGGCTGAAGCGTTTGGTGAAGGCGTATTTCGCTTGGAAAACGACACGGCTTCCTTCGGAAAGAAATCGCTGCCGGTAAATTCCACTGCAGAAGTGGCAATTAGTCTGGCCGACATGAGCCCTCCGCCTTACATTTCGGCACGCCAACTCTTGAAGGGCAATATTGACGCCAATGTATTTTTTGGGAAGGTTGTTATTTTGGGCTATACCGGAACCCGTTCGCCGACGATAAGTGTCCGCGGTGCGCCGTTTCCGCTGCATCAGATATTCTTGGCGCAGTTGCGCGAGCTCGTGCTTGCGTTACGATAGCGGCCAATAGCCGCTTTTCCCGACAGGCTCCTAATTGATTCATCTAGGAGTGGAATGCCAGCGTTTCCGTTGCATTCCACCTGCATCGCGACGCAATGCAAGCCGATTTCAGCCGCTGTCTGATTGATCAGACTTCAGTTTGCTCGGCAATCTCCCATGCATCATCGACTTCGATCCCGAGATACCTAACGGTGCTTTCGAGCTTTGCATGGCCGAGCAGCAGTTGTACAGCGCGCAGGTTTTTTGTCCGGCGGTAGATCAGAGTTGCCTTGGTTCGACGCATCGAATGCGTACCGTAGTTGGTCGGATCTAGGCCGATCTCTGTCACCCAGCCTTCCAGAATGCGAGCGTACCGCCGCGTTGATAGGTGACCTAGGCCATGGACACGATTCGGAAAGAGGTAATCATCGCCCTTCAAATGCTCAATCTTGATCCACTCAACAAGCGCGTCACGCGTTTGCGGGGTGATGTCGAACTGCACCGTCCGCTGGGTCTTTTGCTGCATTACCATGGCGCGAGAGGCCATCCGCTCGCCGTGAGAAACATCGCGGACGTGTAGCTGCACTACATCACATCCGCGAAGTTTGCAGTCGATCGCCAAGTTAAAGAGCGCTAGCTCTCGTGTGCGTTTACTGATCTACAGTCTGACGCGAATCGCCCAGATGTCGCACAATTTCAGCGGCGCTTTCTGGACGACAAGCTTTCCTTTGTTCCACGGCACTTTGGTTGCAACCGGCAATTGGGTTTCCAGTAAATCATCTCCTCGTCTACAAGGGTGACGAGTGTGCGCTGATTCAACAAAATCTAATGCGCGTTACCGCGCTCTAGCGGGCGCTCGGACACAGGGGGTGAATTTGCCCTTTGCAATGCAGTAACATATTTGTTATTATTTACAGGTGGATTACACCATTACCTACCACAGCGACGCAGTGCAAGAAGATATTCTCGAATTGCCCGACACATTGGCGGCGCGGTATGTTGTGTTAACCAGACGAATGATTGCGCTAGGGCCCAATCTTGGTGAGCCCCACACTAGCGCCTTTGGCGAAGGCCTTTTTGAGCTAAGGCTAAAGGGAGCAGAAGGTATTGCTAGGGTTTTCTTCTGCACGTTGGTTGGGAGACGTATTGTTATGCTGCACAGCTTTATCAAGAAGTCGGCGAAAACGCCAATCCAAGATCTGCGGATCGCGGAGACACGGATGAAAGAGGTTAAGAATGCGCACACATGATCAAATCGTAAAAAAGCTGATGAGTCGCCCAGGCGTTCGGGCAGAGGTAGAGCGGATTGAACGCGACGAATCTTCGCTGCTTGATGCGCTATTGAAAGCCCGCCAAGACGCGGGGCTTACCCAAGCGCAAGTTGCCGAAAGAATGGGGACACAGGCACCAGCCGTGGCGCGTCTTGAACGCGCACTGTCTACTGGGAAGCACTCACCTTCTGTCGCGACGCTGCGCAAGTACGTGAAGGCGTGCGGTAAGCGACTTGTTCTGCGCGTTGCCTGATTTCTCTCGTCGACAATACAATCTGTCGGCAACCGGCCAAAAAGCGGCGCTTGCCGACGACGGCCCAATTTGTTACTTAGGGGAATGAACGCTGACCGACTTACTGTCTTCTGTGCTTAATGCGGCGCAATCACCAGTTAGCGAGTTTTCGAGTCGTTGCTGAAAAAATCAGCGGCGTCTATACCGCACCTGGATGATCTGAGTTTAGGCACCAACACATCGATACCCCGCAACACGGCGTAGATCGTTTTGAGAAGCCGGTGTGGCGGAGGAAGCTGAGCCGTGCAAACTGGATTGATGCTGTTCGTGAAGTCGCTGAACCGGGTTGTGAGATCGGCATGGAGGCCTGCGGTGGCGCTCATGATTGGGCGAGACGCTTGCAAGCCATGGGCTATAAGGTCCGCCTGATCGCGCCTCAGTTTGTGAAGCCTTACGTCAAGAGCAACAAGAACGACGCCAATGATGCAGAGGCGATCTGCGAAGCGATGAGCCGGCCCAACATGCGCTACGTTGCCGTTAA
>JAJTHU010000282.1 GCA_021300055.1 Nitrosomonadaceae bacterium
CGCAATCACATCGCGAATCGATTCCCACTTGTCACACATCAGCGTAACGATGCGGTCCAACCCGAACGCCACACCACCCATGGGTGGCGCGCCGTACTTCAGCGCGTCGAGCAAGAAGCCAAACTTGGCGCGTTGATCTGCTTCCGAAATACCGAGCACCGCGAACTGCTTGGCCTGCAACTCGGGCGAGTGAATACGCACCGAGCCACCACCAATCTCCCAGCCGTTCATGGCGACGTCGTAGGCCTTGGCGAGCACTTGCGACGGGTCGGTACCCATGAGCGCGATGTGTTCGTCCTTCGGCGCGGTGAACGGATGATGAGCGGAAACGTAGCGCTTGTTGTCTTCGTCGTATTCGTAGGCGGGGAAATCGACCACCCACAGCGGGCGATAACCTTTTTCGGCAAAGCCTTTTTCGTGACCAATTTTCACGCGCAGTGCGCCGAGCGAATCGTTGACGACCTTGGCCTTGTCAGCGCAGAAGAAAATAACGTCGCCATTCTTGGCGTTACAGCGCTTGAGGATATCTGCAAGCGCCTCAGCATTCAAGAACTTGACGATCGGGCTTTGCAAGCCTTCTTCGTTTGGCTTGGTGACGTCGTTGACCTTGATGTACGCCAGGCCTTTCGCGCCGTAGATCGCGACAAAGGTCGTCATGTCGTCAATCTCTTTGCGCGTGAACTTGTCGTTGCCACCCGGCACGCATAGCGCTGCGACACGACCGCCCTTCATATCTGCGGCACCACGGAAGACTTTGAAGTCCACCGTCTTCATCAAGTCGGTGAGCTCGGTCAACTCGAGCTTGACGCGTAAATCAGGCTTGTCGGAACCGTATAGACGCATTGCATCGGCGTAGGTCATACGCGGGAAATCTGGTAGATCAACATTCACGCCAGCTTTCCACACAGCTTTGATCAGCCCTTCCATGATGTCTTGAATTTCGCGTTCCGTGAGGAACGAGGTCTCGATATCGATCTGTGTGAACTCGGGCTGACGATCGGCGCGCAAGTCTTCATCGCGGAAGCACTTGACGATCTGGTAGTAGCGGTCGAAGCCGGCCACCATCAGCAGCTGCTTAAACAGCTGCGGCGATTGCGGCAACGCGTAGAACTGGCCATCGTGAATGCGCGATGGCACGAGAAACTCACGCGCGCCCTCTGGTGTGGACTTATAAAGGAAAGGGGTCTCGACATCGACGAAGCCGTTGTCATCGAGATAACGGCGTGCGGCGCTGGCGACACGATGGCGCAAACGCAGATTGGCCTGCATCACCGGTCGGCGCAGATCGAGGTAGCGGTACTTGAGTCGCGTCTCCTCGTTGATGTTGTCGTCGTCCATCATGAATGGCGGCGTGGCGGAGGCGTTCAAGACCTCAATGTCTTTGGCGAGCACTTCAATTTCGCCCGACTTGAGGTTCGGGTTAACGGTGCCTTCCGGGCGGCGGCGCACCAAGCCGGTGACGCGCATGACGTACTCATTGCGCGACGCATCGGCAATCTTGAAGGCCTCAGGTGTATCAGGGTCGATAACGACTTGCAGTAAACCTTCGCGGTCGCGCAAGTCGATAAAGATCACACCACCGTGATCACGACGCCGATGCGCCCAACCGTAAACGGTGATGGTTTGTGTGAGATAGCTTGAGTCGATCAAGCCGCAGTAATTGGTACGCATGGTGAAATCCAAAAGATGATGACGAAACGATCGTCATGCGATAACTGAAGAAGTGGCGCATGGGCAATCATTGCCGACGTCCACAATCCGACGGTGTATTCGCCGCCCAGCCTCAGCTGAGCGGCTTGGGATTGGGGTCGGGACCGGGGCCTTTGCGTTCGGCAGCCTCGGGTTTGGCAATGCGGCGCGGCGGTTCAGCCACGCCCATGGAGATGATGTATTTCAACGCTTGGTCGACCGTCATCTGTAACTCGATGACTTCGTTCTTCGGCACGATCAGGAAAAATCCCGCCGTGATGTTGGGCGTCGTCGGCACAAACACCGAAACGTTGTCGTGCCCTAAATGATCGGTGACTTCGTGTTCCGGTTCACCGGTGAGTAAAGCGACGGTCCACGTACCATGCTGCGGATAACGCACCAACACGGCTTTGCGAAACGCTTTTCCCTCGGGCGAGAACAGCGTGTCTGAGATCTGCTTCACGCCACCGTAAACGGAATTGACGATCGGGATGCGCTTGAGGACGTTGTCCCACCAGCCGAGCAACTTTTTGCCAAAAAAATTGGCCGCGATAACTCCGGTGAGAAGCACGATCAACAACGTTAGCACCACACCCATGCCGGGCACATGGAAG
This sequence comes from Nitrosomonadaceae bacterium, assembly GCA_021300055.1. Taxonomy (GTDB): domain Bacteria; phylum Pseudomonadota; class Gammaproteobacteria; order Burkholderiales; family Usitatibacteraceae; genus UKL13-2. The sequence continues at coordinate 2,304 of JAJTHU010000282.1, forward strand.
CCAAACAGCGCATCGCTGCGGAAGCGCTCGGGCAACAGCAGCAAGGTCTGATCCATGGTGTCGATCAACAGCTTCAGCACGAAGATGGTGATGACCAGTGGAATCCAGACCAAGAGGCCGGCAATCAGATATTTGCGCATGCCCGGAAGCGCCCTAACCTTGCTTAACTTGCCGCCGCGGGCGACGACGCAGCGGGCGTGCTGGTGGTCGGTGCAGCAGCAGGTGCGGCGCTCGTCGGTGCAGCAGAGGTTGCTGGTGGCGCCGCACTTGGTGCGCTGTCAGCAGGCTTTGACGCGCTGGCGTCGGCGGCAGGCTTTGACGATTTGTCAGCCGCACCGTTGTTGCGGAAATCCGTGACGTACCAGCCGCTACCCTTCAGCGCAAAGTTGGGCGCGGTGATTTGTTTGCTGTAGGTCTCGGCACCACAGGCCGGGCACTGAGTGAGCGGCGCATCGGAAAACTTCTGCATCACGTCAGCCGCATGGCCGCAGCTGCTGCACTTATAAGCGTAGATGGGCATGAGATTGAATGAGGTCAGTTAGAGACACGGACAAGACCCGCATTTTATCAGACGCCCCCTCTCGTTGCTGCGCTGCAACGCGTCCGATGCGCACCGATTTCAGAGAGGAGAAACGCCAAACTCGCCATTTGGCGAGCGTTTCCAAGCAAAAATGGCTGTAACTGCCCGCCAATTAAGGCGTTCGCTCGTAGCTAGTAGGTGAGCGCCACATCGATCAACGCATTGCGCCCCGGCTGACGACCAAAATCGTAATAAGCGCGATTTGCCAAGTTATCCACGGACATGCTGACTCGACACCACGGCGTGGCGCGGTAAGTTAGCTTCAATGACGTGAGTGTTCTGGAGTCGTATGAGCCATAAACCCCCTGGCGGGTGTTTAGGTTGTTGTCATCTCCAGAGCCAAAGATGTGCCCGGTGTGTCGCACGTAAGCAGCCGCGCTCAGTGGGCCGCGTTCATAGGAGACGCCGAGGTTCCACTGAATCGTTGGCACATCAGTAAGGGTCTTGCCCACACTAGCGGGAACGGCGGGGTTGTTGGAAACCTCTGCGCGCACGAGCCGAGTCGCATTCGCAAAGCCAGACCAACCGCCAGAGAACGACCCCCGCAACTGCGTTTCGACGCCATCGATCTTCGCCGAGCCTGCATTCACCGACTGCGTTAGCGTCGGCGTCACTCGGCTTCGGTAGATCAGCCCATCAAGTCGTTGCGTGAACACAGTTAGTCCCGCCCGCCAGCTCCCTTGCTTACGCTCGAAGCCGATCTCTAATGCGTCAAGCGACTCCGCACGCAGGTTAGGCGAAGGCTCGTTCACGCTAACCACACCCGCGACATTGGTGGGCGAAGCACTCCTCGAATAAAGATCCAACAGGGTTGGCGCACGAAAACCTCGGGCGACGCTACTGCGCACCACCCAAGCGGGATCACTTGACCGTAGAGCACAATCCAAAAGCCCTTGCATGGATCGCCGCGTCGGAACAGCGTTTCGCCTTTGTTGGCAAAGACGCGTCGCGTCCCCTCCGCGACGCGCTCAATCGACTCCGGCGTGGCGTTTCGCAGGAGCGGGATGTTCGCCAAGAAGTGGTAAATCGGAACTTCGGCCTGACTCATGCGGCGCTCGTCTTGCTCCAGATTGGCGGGAATGGCACGCACTGACTGCACAACATTCTCGTCGATTCTTCGCTGAACCGCCACGTCGCGTTCCTCAGGTCGACGGCGGAGCACGTCGCTGCTCCATTTCTGCCCCGATCTCGTGAATCGCATGAGCTCCTAGCAAGTGCTGCGCAAGCGGGAACAACCGGCGCTCCTCAAGTTCAATGTGTCGCCTGTAAGCGTCAACAAAGCGCCGCCAATCGATTGGATCGAAGCTCGGCACTTCTCCTTTAGTAACACTTTCAAGTTGCGGCTCAATCGTTTCCCAGGCTCGATCAAACGCGAGGTGTTCGACCATCAAACGCGAGACCAACTCGAAGGCTTGCTCGCGGTGGGTATCCGACCTCGCCTCTTGCAGCAAACGCGGAAACAAGCTGCTCTCCTCGTCAAGGTGGTGCTGTGGCACTGACTGCCGAAAGTAGGCCAGTACACTAGCAGCTGCCTTCTGCGCGTTGTCGTCGGCGCCAACACCGAGCAGGTGCGCGCCAAGCCGAAGCAGCGTTTCTAAGCGCGCCGATAGACGCCGATGGCACGCAGTAAGTGCGGCCAGTGGCGCCGAAAAGTCAGGAGCCGGATCAAGCAGTTCCATTCGCACAATATCCGCGCGCGTCGTTTGACGCGCCTTAAGGCGAATTAAGCAGTTTCAACCGCCGCTGCAAAGGCTGACGGCTGATTGCGCCCACCCCATAGGGCCTGAACTCCAAACTCGCCATTTGGCGGGCGTTTCCAAGCAAAAG
>JAJTHU010000124.1 GCA_021300055.1 Nitrosomonadaceae bacterium
CGTTTTTCCACCCAGCGACTTGATCGCATCTTGGTCCCACGGGTCGTTCGGATTTGCATAAGCCGTGTTCAGCGTATGCCCACGATAGTTAGGATTGCGCTCGAGCACAACCCGCGAACGACGAACCCAATCCTTCAGCACAAACGCGCCAGTGCCGACAGGGTGGGCCATGGTGTCAGAAGCGTAGGCTTCGATGACTTCGCGTGCCACGATGCCGACATTGGGCATCGCGAAGAAATAGACGAAGTTGTAGTCTGGCTCTTTGAGCTTGAAAGAGATTGTGTAACGGTCACGCACTTGGATGCCCGCGATGGGCTCTTCGTAGCGAAATTTTTGGTTTGCTTTGGTGATGCGTTCGACGTACTCATCAAGCCCGACGATCTTGCCTTCGAACAACCAAGAGTAAGGGCTGCGGATCTCAGGGTCGCGAAAGCGCTTGATGGTGTACGCCACATCCTGCGCGGTGAGCTCACGTTTCTTGCCCTTGAACACCGGATCATCAGCAAAGTAAATGCCAGGCTTGATGCGGAACGTGTAGCGCGTACCGCCCTCTTCCGCTTCGGGCACGGCCTCGACAACCTGCGGCGCGAGCTTGACTGGGCGCGCAAGCCAATCATAGGTAAGCAACGCCTCAAAGATGTTCTCCGCAATGCCAACCGAATACCGGTCTTCAATCTTGGCGGGGTCAAAGCCAGCTTCGGCAGAACGGAAGGCGATCTTAACGACCTTCTTCTCGCCCGCCGCCGAAACGGGCTGCACCCAAAAAGCAGTGATACCGATTGCAAAACACAAGCAAAGACGGGCACTTCCAAGCAAAAATGCCTGAAATGGCTCGCCAATACTAGCGTTTTGCGTTGGTATCATCTACTCGCCCAGGATTTCTTTGCGCTTGGCAAGGTCGATGTCGATGTACTTCCAGACACTACGCAACACTGGGTGGCGCTGGTAGCCGACGACCCACGCATGGGTCAGATCGGTATCCATGCGGCTCACACCCAACTTCCAAGGCATGACGGTCCAGAAGATGCGCGTCATCTCTTTGTAGGTGGCAAGGCGCTCGTCTCCCGGTGGCAAGGTGCGCGCCTTCTCATAGAGCTTATTGAAGCGCGGGTCGTCAAATCGCGCATGGTTGGCCTGCCCTTTATTGGGGCCATAGAGCATCACAAAAAATGCATCGCCGTCAGGGAATGGCGCGCCCCAAGCGAGCCGCCATGACATCAGCTTGCCGGCACGTGATTCCTTGAGTAACTCTGGCCATTGCGCCTTGCGAAACTTGATCTTGATGCCGATGGCCTCCATGCTCTTGCGCCACCCTTCGTCGAGGTTTCGGTCGCGCAAGGTCGGCGTGGAAGACATCTCAATTTCCAGCGGCGAGCCATCAATGTTCTCGCGGAACCCATCGCCGTCACGATCCTTATAGCCAAACAAATCGAGCAAGGCACGTGCACGCGCCGGATCGTATTGGTTATCTTGGGTGCGGAAGTTCGGATCATTGCCAAACGCGCCCGGACCAATCGGGCTCTGTGCAGCGACGGCCTGCCCCTTACGGTTAATCGCAATCTCCTCTTCAGTGTTGTAGCCCATGCTGATGGCACGCCGCAGCGCAATCTTTTCTGGCGTGTAGCCACCCACCACAGGATTCTCCATCGCAAAGTATGCGTAGGTGATTTCCATCGCGGGAGTGCGGCTCATCTGCACGCCCATACGCTCCAGATCTTTGGCAAGCATGTTGTTGGGCACCGCGACGTTGGCGAAATCGTTCGGCACGCGATCGATGTAATCCATCTGCTGGTTGCGGAAACTGAGCCAGCGCGGCTGCGTTTCTTCGATGACATAAAACTCGATGCGGTCGATAAACGGCATGCGCTTACCCTTGAGCTTGTTGTATGTATCGAGTGCGCGCGCATCGCCTGCAGGTGGCTCTGCATCCCAAAGCTCTTCACGGTAATTGGGATTCCGAACAATAACTGTCCTCGAGGACCGCTTCCACGAAGCCAGCTTGTAAGGGCCTGTACCCACCGGATGGGCCATGATGTCGTTTGCGTAGAGCTCAACAACTTCGCGTGCCAGGATCGCTGACACCCCGATGGAGGCGAGGATATACAGGAAGTTGTAGTTGGGCTCGGTCAACGTGACGCGCAGCGTGTAGCGATCGAGAAGCTGAAAGCCCGGCACGGGCATGTCGTAATCGAACTTGCCGGTCTCCTTTTGCTTCTTGACGACGGCATCCATGCCTACGATGAGGCCGTTGACGTAAGCCAGTTGCGGGGACTTTGTCCGTGGATCCCAAAGTCGCTTCAGCGAGTACGCGAGGTCTTCCGCAACGAGTTCGCGCCTTTTGCCGCCAAAGGCCTTGTCGTCTGCAAAGTAGATGCCCTTACGAAACTTCAGCGTGTAGACCGTGCCATCCGGAGAGACGTCAGGCATTGTCTCAAGCACGTTAGGCTTAAGCTTGAGCGGTCGCGCGAGGTAATCGTAGGTGAGCGGCGCGTCGAAGATATTGGCGAAGACGTATTGCGAGTACCAGTCAGATGTCTGCGCTGGGTCGAAGCCGGTTTCTGCGATCTCAAACGCCCAGCGCAGGACTTTTTCCGGCGCGACTGCCGACTTTGCGGACGTGGCTTGTGGCGTTTGCGCTGTTGCCGCGAAGCACCACAGCAGCGCTGTGCAAAGCGCAGCTTTCGCGAAGCCTCCGCGAACACGCATGGGTGACCACACTGACATTAGCGCTTCGCCTCGAACTGCTGCATCAGCGGCACATCGATATCAATAAAGCGCCACCATGTTTGCGATTGCACAGGCGGACGCACGAAGCCGATGACGTACGGGTACCAAATGTCGGTCAAGATGCGGTGCGTATTGATCTTCGCAGGAGCATAAGCCGCAATGATGCGCGCCATCTCTTGGAACAACTTTGTGCGCTCCGGCGAGTCAGGGAGGCGTTCTGATTGCTCGTAAAGTTCGTTGTAACGTGGATGATTGAAGCGCGATCGATTGCCCTTGAAGCCGGCGTTGGGGCCGTAGTACGTCTGCAACCAAGTGTCTGCGGTGGGAGCTGTCGCGGAGCCGCCCAATTGCCACATCATCAACTTGCCTGCGTTGGATTCCTTCAAGAAATCCGGCCACTTGCCTTTACGGATCTCGATACGAATGCCGATCGCGTCCATGGAACGCTTCCACAACTCGTCGAACTGCTTGTCGCGATCCGTCGGCGTAGTGTTGTGGCGCAGGATGAGAGGCGAGCCGTCCGGCATTTCGCGGTAACCATCGCCGTCGCGATCCTTATACCCATACATGTCCAGCAGCGCTTTCGCCTTGGCCGGATCGTATTCGCCTATTGAGGTCGCAAAGTTCGGATCGTAACCTTGCACACCCGGTGAGTAAGGCGCCTTCGCCGGGATCGCCTGCCCTTTGCGGATGATGTAGATCTCGTCGCTAGTCTTATACCCAAGCGAAATCGCGCGACGCAGGGCAATATTCTCGGGCTTGTAGCCGCCGACCGTCTTGTCCTCCATGTTGAAGTACACGAAGGTGATGTCGAGCGCAGGGATCTGCCGCATCTGGATGCCAGCCTTGGCGAGGTTCGGCGCGAGCTTGTTATTCGGAAAGCTGATGTTGGCGAAATCCTCGGGGAACAACCACATCAGGTCGAATTCATTGTTCAGGAACGCGAGGTAGCGTGGTTGGCGTTCTTCAATGATCGCCACCTCGATGCGGTGCACTTGCGGCAAGCGCTTGCCCTCCATTTGCGCCAGCACCTTCTGACCAAACTCATCGTCCGGCGCGGGTTGCGCATCGAAGTATTCTTCGCGGAAGTTCGGGTTGTACTCAAAGACCATGCGCGAAGAGCGCGTCCACTGGGTTAGCCGAAACGCCCCCGTGCCCACAGGGTTCGAGCCGATATCGGCGCCGTAGTGTTCAACGATCTCACGCGCCACTGCGCACGCAACACGACAGTCGGTAAGGTTGAACAGAAAGTCCGGCTTAGTCTTGGTCAGCTTGATCTGAAACGTGTAGCGGTCGAGCGCGCGCAGTCCTTCGAGCGGCGTGTCGTAATCCATCTTGTTGTTCTTGCGGACCCGCGCCATCAACGCATCAGACCCGACGAGTTTGCCTTCTACTTCACCCAACAGTGGTGCAGACAACGCTGGGTCAAACAATCGCTTAATCGTGTAAACGTAGTCTTCGGCGACGAGCTCGCGCTTTTTCCCCTTGAATACGGGGTGGTCCGAAAAATAAATCCCGGGACGAACGCGGAAAGTGAAGGTAGTGAAGTCGTTTGAAACCTCGGGCATTGCGACCAAGGTATTGGGCACGACCTTGAGCGGACGCGCCAGGTAATCGTAGCGTAACGGCGCGTCGAAAATCGCGTTATGTACGATTGTCGAGTAGATGTCGGACACCTTTTGCGGGTCCATGCTGGTCTCGGCGACCTCAAACGCATAGCGCAACACTTTGCGCGTGTCCGGCTGATGCGGTTTGGCCTGCGGTGAGGGTGCTGCGGAAGTGACGCCGTACGCGGGGCCAACGAAAGCGATTGCCGTCGCCATCGCGACCAACAGCAATGCGGAGGCGAGTCCGTTTGATGTAAATCTGTATGCGAACCCGTTCCAGACTTGATTTCGCGCGCTACCCACCATAGCCACCATACCCACCCCAGTTAAAACGATAGTCAAGCGGGTACGCATTCCAGCCACCCTGCAACCACAAAAACGACCCGTAACTATACCCAAAACGCTGTCACGCCGGAGTCATTTTTCAGTCTTGGACAACGGAAAAATGGTGACCAAAACAGCCATTAAACGGCGATCAGCCGGCACTCCCGCAAGAGGCTGTCCGCAGCGCCGGAAACATCCTCCACCGACAGGTCGGCGACATCCCTCGATGCGGCCTGCAACACGCGTTGCGGCACGCGCCAAGGACGCCAGTGGACGGGATCAGAATCGCCAAAAAGCGCCACAATCGGCTTCCCGAGCGCCGCCGCGACGTGCATGGCGCCGCCGTCGGCGCACACGACTAAATCCACCGTCCCCAGCTTAGCAATTAGGCTAGACAAATCATGGGTGGGCGCAGGCTGTAGCCAGTGGCGCGCAGCAGGATCTCCGCGGGCAACGGCCACCCGAAGCGCCGCCGCCTTGTCGTCGTCACCGGGGTGAAGCGCGTTGTCCGGCGCCCCTGGGGACCAGAAGAGCCGCACTTCGCAGCCGTACGTTTGATGCAAACCCATAGCAAGGGCGGCGAATCGCTCCATCGGCCAGCGTTGCGATGGTTTTCTAGCGCTCAAGTGCAGGCCAATCGAGAGTTGATTAGCCGAGGCGGCAGGAATCGGCACGCGAGGTTGCCCAATCCTCGTTGAAGGTGCCTTGTCTTCGGGCTCGTCTGCGGCACAAAACCCAAAAGCTTGCCCCAAGCGCATCATGATCTGCGCTTGATGCAGGTGCTCGACACCTTGCTTTGGAATGACGACGTCTAGCCCCGTTGACGCTCCATCATCGTGCTCGAAGCCGACCACTCGGCTCCCCGGCCTACCGCCGAGGATAAACCGCGCGAAGCGAATGTTGCGCGGCGTATAGGTTGGCTCGGCAAGCACCACGTCATCAAACTTTGCAGCTCGCAATGCAAAGAGTTGCCGCGCCTGCTGCCAACGCGCCATGAGCCGCCCTATCGCGCTGTCAGCATGCTTACCCTTGGTGTAAACGTAGATCGTGTCCACGTCCGGATTACCGGCGAGCACGGGGGCGTTGTACGAATTGACCCAAACGGCAATCGTCGCGTTCGGCAAGGCCTCACGCAGCCTGCGAATGAATGGCGTGGTGAGTATCAGGTCGCCGATATTCTCGCGTCGAAGAATCAGAATCCGTCGTTTTGCAAGCGACGCAGACATCGTCTTCGCATCCAATCCGGGAGGTGGCGAGGCTGAATGGAACTGTGAGGGCGCTGAGGTCATGTGAGGATTGGGCTAAACTCAACTCACATTCTAAGGAGGCAATCAGTGGGTTTTCTAGCTAATAAAAAAATACTTGTTACCGGCGTGCTTTCGACTCGATCGATCGCATATGGCATCGCCAAAGCCATGCACCGCGAAGGCGCGGAATTGGCGTTCACGTATGCTGGCGAAGATCTCCGACCGCGCATCGAAAAGCTCGCCCCAGAATTTGGCGTGAAGCTCATCCTGCCGTGTGACGTCAGTAGCGATGCAGAGATCACGAATTGTTTTGAGCAACTCAAGCAGTCTTGGGGTACGTTTGATGGCTTTGTGCACGCCATCGCGTTCGCACCGCGCGAAGCCATTGCCGGAGACTTCCTAGAGGGGCTCTCACGCGAGTCATTCCGCATCGCCCACGATATCTCCAGCTACAGTTATGCAGCGATGGCAAAGGCGGCATTGCCAATACTCAACCCGAACTCTGCGTTGGTCACCCTTTCCTATCTCGGCGCCGAGCGCGTTGTCCCAAACTACAACACCATGGGTACCGCCAAAGCCAGCCTTGAGGCTGTTACCCGCTATCTCGCCGCCAGCCTCGGCCCGAAAGGAATCCGCGCCAATGCGATCTCCGCCGGACCGATCAAGACGCTGGCCGCCGCAGGTATCGCCGGGTTCCGCGAAATGTTGGGCTTCTTTGAAGAACACGCCCCGCTTCGTCGCGGCGTTACCCAAGAAGAGGTGGGCAACGTCGCCGCCTTCCTCATGAGCGATCTGGCCAGCGGCATTACCGGTGAGGTGACCTACGTTGACGCGGGCTTCAACACCGTTGTCGCTGGCATGCCGCACTAATTGCTCAGCTAAGGAAACCTCCAATGAAAAACCTCAATGCCGGTGTCGCCGTCATCACTGGCGCAGGCTCTGGATTCGGGCGCGAGTTCGCTTTGGCGGCAACGCAGCGCGGCATGCGTGTCGTGCTGTCTGATATTCAACCCGGCGCCCTCGACGAGACCGCGCACCTAGTACGCAACGCGGGTGGCACAGCGGCATGCGTCGTGGGCGACGTCAGCCGGGCCGAGCACGCGAGCTTGCTGGCCGATACGGCCATGCAGCAGTTCGGCACGGTCAACTTGGTTTTCAACAACGCTGGCGTGGGCTCTGGCGGCCTAGTCTGGGAAAACACGCTGAAGGATTGGGAGTGGGTCCTTGGCGTCAACTTGTGGGGCGTGATCCACGGGGTGAGAACCTTCACCCCGCTCATGCTCAAACTCGCACAGGACAACCCGAACTACGAGGGCCACATCATCAACACCTCGTCGATGGCTGGCCTACTCTCCCCGCAATTGCTCGGTGCATACAACGTCTCCAAGCACGCCGTTGTTGCACTCTCCGAAACGTTGTACCACGACCTCGGGGCGGTGCAGAGCGGGGCTCGGCGGGTGGATTGCAGTGTGCTCTGTCCAGCTTTCGTGCCGACCGGCATTAGCCAATCGCATCGCGCACGTCCGGCTGACCTTCAGAATGATGTGAGCCCAACAGCTTCAATGAAGGTGGCCCAAGAGATGACGCATCGCGCGGTCACGTCTGGAAAACTCACTGCGGCTGATGTGGCGCGTCTCACCTTTGAGGCAATCTCCGCACGTCAGTTCTATATCTTCACGCACCCCAAGATCATGGCGACGGTAAAGATACGGCTCGATGACATTGCCAATCTTTCGAATCCACGCGACCCGTTCGGGCTCAAAGAGGAGGTCAGACCCAACTTGCAGCGTGCAGAGTAGCCGCACCGCTCGCGGCCTAGCCAGCCAGTCGTAAACATACGACCACGCTCTGGGTATTTCGCAACAAACAAAAACGCGCACCGAGGTGCGCGTTTTTGTTTAAAAGACTTCAGAAAGCTTATTTGTCAGCCTTAGGCTTGTCGGTCGCACCCGGTTTGATGGTGACACCCTCTGCAACGCGCATCTGCGCCACCATCGATAGCAATTCTTTCTGTCCGATGCTCTGCTGCAGTTGCGAGCGCGTCGATGCGAGCTTCGCCTCGTCAGCCGCGCTGGCTTCGATAATCTTGCCGACCTTGATTAGTGCAAAACCACCACGAGGATCACTATGGCTAACGTACGTCGGCAGTGTCTTCGGGTTGGCACGCATTGCGGCATCAATCACGCCCGGAGGCAGGCCACCGGTATTGGCGCGGCTCACTGCCAGCATCGCAGGGAACGCTGGGCCACCCTTGCCCTCTTGTAGCACTTTGAGCTTGGCTTCGCCGTCGGCCTTGGCTAACTTAATTGCTTCTTCACGCGCGAGCTTTTGGATCAAGCCAACCTGCACATCGGCGAGTGGGCGCACGACCGCGGGCTTGGTCTCGAGCACGCGAGCGACAACCAAGCTGTTTGCACCGATCTCCACTGCTTCGGTATTGCGCTTGTTCTTCAGAACATCATCAGTGAACATAGCGGCTGACAACTTTGCATTGTTGAATGGCGGCTGGAAGGCTTGGCCTTTTGAGAAGAACTGGCTTTGCTTGATCGGTAACTTGGCAACCTCAGCAGCCGCCTTCAGCGAACCTGAGTTTTCGAAAGCAGCATTCGAAAACTTCTCCGCAAGTTCTGCGAACTTGCGCGACGCCTGCTGCTTCTTCAGCTCCGCTTCGATCTCTGGAGTGGCATCGGCGAGAGAACGACCACGCTCAGGCTTCACGTCGGTGACGAGGATGATGTGATAGCCGAAATCCGAGAGTACTGGACCAACGAGATCACCCTTATTGGCCTCGAACACGGCTTTCTCAAACGGCGGAACCATCATGCCACGCCCGAAGAAACCGAGGTCGCCACCGTTAGCGCCTGAGCCGGGATCAGCGGAATTCTTCTTGGCGAGTTCTGGGAACTGCTTAGGGTTGGCTTTGACTTGTGCAAACAATTGCTTGGCTTTTTCTTCAGCCGCCTTCTTGTCAGCGTCTTTCGCATCGCTCGCCACCGAAATGAGGATATGCGAAGCTTTACGCTCCTCTCGCGTCACGTAACGTGCACGGTTCGTTTCGTAGTATTGCTTGACTTCATCAGCTGTCACGGAGATCAACGGCGTGAGCGCCTCGATAGAGAGCTCAACGTATTCGGCACGGATTTGCTCTGGGATGGTGAACTCAGCTTGATTCTTGTCGTAGTAGGCTTTGGCCTGCTCGGGGGTGATGTTCACCTTGGGCAAGAACTCAGTCGGCGAAATAAACACAACGGCAACTTCGCGGGCCTGTTCATTAGCTTGGATGTAGTTCTGCACACTGCTCGCGGAAACAAAGGCGGTATTCGCAATGCCCTCAAGGAATTGCTGCCGGGCGAGATCTTGACGGAGTCGGGCCTCGTACCCCTGCGCGCTCAAACCCTGCGCCTTCAAGATGCGCTCATACAAGGCGGGAGAGAACTTACCACCGTCTTGAAAGTTAGGATCGTTCAAGATGAGGTCACGCAGACGCGCGTCACTCACGACCAAACCTGATGAGACTGCGGTGCGGTCGAGCAAGCGCATGTCAATCATTTGATCGAGTACGCCTTTGCGGATTTCCGGGTTGTCAACCAGCGACGAATCCACTTGACCGAACTGCTGGCGGAAGCGATCCATTTGGTTCCGCATTGCGTTCTCAAATTCCTGGCTGGTGATCTTCTCACCGCCAATTTTGGCGATGGCCTCTGTGCCAGGCTGGCGGATGTACGACTCAACCCCCCAGAGCGCAAACGGCACAGTGATGACCACAAGTATTACCTTGGCGATCCAAGTTTTGGCAGCGTTGCGAATGGCTTCTAACATGGTTAGTTCGACTTACGTTGGGTGGCAGGGTTCCAAGAACAGTGAACCGAAAAACGAAAGATCCGTTCAACGAGACACCAGTTCAAGCAAAGAAAACGCAGCGAAAAAACAAAAAGGGCAAACCAAACTGGTTTGCCCTTCGTCAAACTTGGCGGAGCGGACGGGACTCGAACCCGCGACCCCCGGCGTGACAGGCCGGTATTCTAACCAACTGAACTACCGCTCCATCCGATACGTTTAAACAACAACACATCGGCTAACAATCGACTGGTGGGTGCTGAGGGGATCGAACCCCCGACATTCGCCTTGTAAGGGCGACGCTCTACCAGCTGAGCTAAGCACCCGGCAAAGTCCGCTAGTTTAGCGCATCTTTAAGCGCTTTACCAGCCCGAAACTTTGGAACCTTTGCTGCCTTAATCTTGATGGCGGTCCCAGTACGTGGGTTCCGCCCGCTACGTGCCGCGCGCTTGCCGACGTAGAACGTACCGAAGCCCACGATGGTAACCATCTGCCCTTTTTTGAGCGACCCGCGCACAGAAGCAATCATGGCCTCGACCGCACGACCAGCGGCTGCTTTCGAGATATCTGCGGATTTCGCTACCGCTTCGATCATTTCAGTCTTATTCAAGGAAAACCTCTCGTTGTGTACTCTCGAGCATTCGCTGCTAAAGACAGAGCAAAGCGGCGATGCACGGGCAGTTGGGAAGTAGACAGTTTTGCAGAAACCTTCGGAGTGCAATACGTGCGGTCGTTTGGGGTGACCACTTTTTGGAGGCCGTCTAGGCTATTCGAAAAATCAAATTTGCCAGCGAGGGCCGAAAAAAGAGAAGCGCATTTTATATCTTTTCGGAAAAGCTCATGTCAAGCGACACGACGAGCCAGAAATTCGCTCGCAC